>JAPOYQ010000454.1:4099-11029 GCA_026706505.1 Gemmatimonadota bacterium | reverse complement strand
CCAATACCCTGCTGGTGCGCTTTCAGGCCAGCCAGCAGGAAGCCAGCTAGGCAGAAAGAGACGCTGCGATGCGGCAGAGACGAAAAAGCGGATATGGCAAAAGTGCCTTTAAGACCTCGGAAAACCCGGATCTGACTCCGCTGATCAACTGCATGTTCTTGCTGTTGGTTTTCTTCATGGTGGCGACCACTTTCGTCAATCCCAAGGGTCTGAGCGTAGATCTGCCGGGCGGCGAAGGCGAGTCGAGGGCAACCAAGGACATGAACATCGTGATTGATCCAGATCAGACGATTCAGGTCAACGGCGAGGTCACGGATAAGGCGAGATTGGCGGAAAAGATCCGTCAAGTCATCGAGGCCGACAACACCAAGAACGTGATCTTGGAGTCCGCGCGTTCAATACCTCACTCTTATGTAGTGCAGGTAATGGACATCGCCCGCGGCGAAGGCATTGAGGCCATCGCCTTCGCCAAGAGCGGAGAAGGATAGCGGCATGGCTAAACGGAGACAATCGCTGGCTGAAAAAGCTGGCGAATTTGAGCTGAACCTGACGCCGATGATAGACGCGGTGTTTCTGCTACTGATCTTCTTTATGACCACCACGGTCTTCGTCAAGGCCACTCAGCTCAAGATCGAGCTGCCCGACTCGGTCCACTACGACCAGCTAAAGGCGGAGAAGAAGCTGAATCTGCGCATTTCGAGCGAGGGCCAACTTGAAATTAACGGGCAGCTAGTGGCCATGGGACAGCTAGCGAGCTGGCTAGAGCGCGAAAAGGTCCGCACTGGCTCATCGACGCTGATTATCACTGCGGACGCCGATGCTGCACACGGCCATATCATCGACGCAATGGAATCGGCCACCATGGCGGGTGTAGCACAGATCGACATTGAGACCGAGGAACCAAGCAATTGATAGTAGCTAGCAAAAAGGGAGTTGCAATTTTATGAGATCGAGGTATGTAGCGCTCCTCGGAGTAGTGGCGCTCGGGCTAGTCTGGAGTTGCGGGGGGCTGGTGCCGCCCCAACTCGAGTACGACCTGCACGTGATGCCCGTCCTGCCCGAGGGCCGTGGCGATTACACCATCGACCCAGACGACAGTTCGATGGTCTTTAGCAAAGAGGGGCTTTTGATCCGGGTGCGGCACCTGAGCGACCCCGAGCTCAACGAGCGCTTCCCGCCCCTGTACGACGGTCGCCACGTCAATCCCTACACCCGGGACGACATCGATCCCGAAAAGGGCTATACTCCACCCCGGTTTACCGTTTTTGAAGTCGAGGTCATAAACAGGACCTATGCGAAGATTGAATTCGATCCGGCCAAGGCGACCATGGAATCGGGCGGTGAGACCCATCGCTACTACGATCCCGGGCGCGAGGGGGCCGTCGTGTTGGGGGGTAACAGCTTCACCAAGTACTACAAAATGGAGCTAGGCACTTCGGGCAACGAACGCGAAATCAACCTAGAGCGCATGGGCATTATCTACAAGACGGTCTTTCACCGCCATCGGCCGATTTTCCGCGATAGTAGCCAAAAAGGCATGTTGGTCTTCGATCCGTTGCTACCGGAAAACGACGAGTTGCTGCTTACATTCCACGAATTTGTGCTTTCGTTTGACGCCAGTGGCAATCCGGAACAGACCATCGACGTCGAGTTTCGCTTTGCGGTGGACCAAGGAACGAGGGAAGAGGCCAGAGCGGAGGGGGCAGGTTGAGTCTCCGGCGCTGCTCTGCATCTGGATAACGCGTATGGCAGGATGGCTCGTTGAGAGGAGCTGGACCTTCCGTCTAGCTCCTCTTTTTATGCACAAACCGCTGTTGGTCGGGCTGCTAGTCGGGACCTGCATTAGCTGTGGCGATGAGCGGCCGGACAACGCCCATCTGTTGGCCAAGGTCGGGGCAGTCGAGATTACAGCGGCCGATCTGCGCACCTTTGAGGCCAATCTCAAAATGGCTACCATGCGCGCACAGCACCGGGACAACTTGCAGACGCTAATTGACCGCGAAGTATTGCTTTTCGAGGCTAACGAGCGGGGTTTACAGCGCGACGAAGAGGTCTTAGCCAAACTCGCCAAGCGCGAAACCAAAGCTCTCGCCGACGCAATGTTGCGGCGCAACGTCACGGCCAAGGTCTCAGTGACTGAGGACGCCATCGAAAAAGCCTACTCGCGGCCCGGGTGGGGAGAAAAGGTCACCACTATGGAGATTTTTGTGCCCAACCGGGAACAGGCGCGTCAGGTGCAAGCGCTTTTGACGCAGGGAGAGGACTTTGCGGAAGTAGGCCGTCAATTCGCCGCCGATCTCTATTACGGCATGAATACCGGCGAGATTCGGCGGCAAGCCTATTCGCCCTTCGACGGTCCCCGCGCCTTAGCAGAAGCGGTCTTCGCCCTGCCCGAGGGCGGCGTGACCGAGCCGCTCCCCTTGCACGGAGGATTCGTTATCGCCAAAGTGGCAGAGCGTCGCCGCGCTGAATTGGTCGAGGTCGAGGACGGCATCCGCAAGGCCCTCGGTGACGAACAGCAAAAGCAACTGCGCGAATCGTACCTGCGGCATCTCAAGTGGGATTTGGACACGGTTTTTGACGCCGAGGGCATGGATATAGTGGTCGGCGTCTTACAGGGCGCGATCCGCTACGCGGATTTGGACGAGACCCAGCGCCAGCGCCCGGTCTATGCTTTCGAGGGATTGCAGATGGATGTGGAAGAGGTATTAGAGGCCGTGCGCCCATCGGGCCGACTGTGGCCGGAAGCTAGCGTCGCCTCCGTCAACGAGAAACTATCTGAGAGTCATTTCCCCACCCGCCTCATGGCCCACGACGCCCGGCGCAAGGGCCTCGATAAAACCGAGGCTTTCGCGCGGTCGCATGAACTAGCGTTGGGCAACCTGATGCTGATGAAACTGCGCGAGCAGATCTTGGCCGAGGCCCCTGCGCCGACGGAGGACGAACTGCTGGCCTTCTACGAGGAGCACAAGCACCGTTTCCGCAGTCCCCCTCACGCGCAATTAGAGGAAATTTTGCTCGAGACCCCAGGCGAAGCGCGCCAGATCGCGGCTCAGATTGAGGCGGGTGCCGAGTGGTTGGAACTGGCCCGCGCCCACAGCCGGCGCCGCAACGCCAAAGATGGTCTCCTGTACGTCTCCGAATCACAGGCTCCCTTTTTGGGGGAGGCTTGGATGAACGCGGTGATGAACGCCGAGTTGCAACAACTCCAAGGGCCGATCCAAACGAGGGGGGGCTATTCGATCTTCAGGGTTATCGAAAGATATCCAGAGATTTACTACGGCCTAGAGCTAGAGCGGGTGCGGAATTCAGTGGAACGGGATGTGCGGGAGCGCGCCGAGCGGGAGTTCTTCAACAGCTATCTGCGGGATTTGCGCCAAAAATACGCCGAGCAGATTGACGTGTACGAAGAGCACCTGCGGTATTTGGACGACGAGTTAGTGCAGAACTGAGCAAAAGAGGGGAGTAGTTTTTGTCACAGGCCAACGTCCAAGAGCGCTTCGCGGTCATGCCCGCCGACGCCCCTTTTGAACCGGGCTTCAATGCAAAGACCCTGTGGGCGGCGCTCTTCGTCGGTTTCGTGATGTTGCCGGGCGCGATTTACCTCGGATTGGTAACCGGGATGAGCATGGCCGGAGGTGCCGAGTGGGTGACCCTGATTTCATCCTCTTTATCGAAATGGCCGAGCGCACCTTCGTATCCTTGCGGACTCAGGAAATCATCATCCTCTACTGGGTGGCCGGTGGCTTGGTGATGATGGGTGGCAAGCTGGGCACTGGAGCCGACCTCTTCGGCGGCCCATTCGGCGTGTTGATCTGGGATCAATATCTGATCCAATCTCCCCAAGCCGACGGACTGGCCGAACACATTCCAACTTGGGTCGTGCCCCCGCGTGGCTCGGAGGCTCTTTTAGAGCGCAGCTTCCTAGACAGCGCGTGGCTCAAGCCCATCGTCATTCTCCTCTGCGCCGTTGCATTGCAGCGGGTCAACGCCCTGTCGTTGGGCTACGTGCTCTTCCGCATCACCCACGACATCGAGCGCCTGCCCTTTCCCATGGCCTATGTGCAGGCCGGCGGTGCCACCGCTCTTGCCGAGACCTCGGCTAAGCAGGAGGGCTGGCGCTGGCACGTGTTCAGCACGGGGGCCTTTATCGGGGCAGTGTGGGGCGTATTCTACGTGGTGGTGCCAACGCTGTCGTCGGTTTTTCTAACCGAGACCGTATCGATTTTGCCGATTCCCTTCATCGACTTCACCGTGCCCCTAAAGGCGGTTTTGCCCGCTGCGGTTATCGGTTTGGCCACGGATTTGATCCACGTGCTATTCGGCCTCGTGTTGCCGTTCTGGGTCGTAGTAGGGGTGTTTGCCTCGTCGATCTTGGTCAACTTGGTGGCCAATCCCATCCTCTATGCCTACGGTATCCTGCACACTTGGGAGCCGGGCATGTCGTCGATCCCCACCCAGATCGCCAATACCTTTGACTTCTGGCTGAGCTTTTCGCTGGGCGGGGCCATCGTGGTCGCGGTTGTGGGTTTCTATACGGCGGGCAAGGTCTTACTCGCCGTCGGCAAGGAGCGCGCTCCGGCTCGGGAAGCGGATCGGGGACCCAGTCCCGAGCGCGGCGACATCCGCATTGTCATGGCTTTGGGCATCTGGGCGGTGAGCACGCTGGGCTTTGTGCTGATGGTGTACTATTTGGTGCCCGATTTTCCCTGGTGGATCACTGCACTCTTTGGCTTTGTGTGGACACCGATCTACTCGTACATCGGCACGCGGATGATCGGCCTGACGGGATCACCGCAGGGAGTGACTTTTCCCTATCTGCGCGAGGCCAGCTTTTATTTGTCCGGCTACCAAGGGGCCGGGATCTGGTTCGCGCCGGTGCCGATCTTCCAGTGGGGCTACGAGGCGCAAATGTTCAAGCAGCTAGAGTTGACGCGCACCCGCTTTGGCAGCATCGTCAAGATGACGGCCCTGACCTTGGCTGTCATGTTCGTGTGTAGCTTCCTGTTCTGGTCGCTGATATGGAAACTCGGGCCGATCCCCTCCTCGGCGTACCCGTTCGTGCAAAAGATGTGGCCCTTCCACGCCACCATGCAGGCGTTCTGGGCTAAGTCCACGCTGCCGGGCGCGGGCCAGAGTTTGGTGACGCAAATTATTCGCTGGGATTACATCGGGGTTGGGCTGGTCTTTAGCGGCGCATTGTACGCGTTGTTGAGCGCACTCAGCGCGCCGCTGGGGATCTTCTACGGTTTTGTCGCCGGTCTTGGCGGCTGGCCGCACTTTGCTATTCTCAACTTCGTCGGTGCCTTGCTGGGCCGCTTCTACTTGCAAAAGCGCTTTGGCCCCGAGCGCTGGTACGCGTACGCGCCCATTGTGCTGGCTGGGTACTCGTGCGGCGTGGGTCTGATTGGCATGACGTCCATTGCCATTGCGCTGATTTCCAAGGCCGTGTCACAGGTCGTGTTCTAAGGAGCCGCACGGTGAGTCGCGCACTGGTGTGCATGGCCCTGTTGGCGCTTGGTTGTGGCCAAAAGAACTCAGGGCAAGTGAGCGAAGATCGCGTGGTTGCGCCCACTCCGCCCGAAGAGGCTCCTGCTACCGAACCGGCCAGCGAAGTTACCGAGGTCAACAAAGCCGATCACGCCATGGTCCTCGTGCCCGAGGGCCTCTTTGTGATGGGTTGGGAAGCGGGCGACCCAGACGAGCAGCCGCCGCACCAAGTTTTTCTTTCCGCGTACTACATCGACCAGTTCGAGGTCACCATAGGACTGTACCGGCGCTGCGTGGAGGACGATGCCTGCGAAGAGCCAGCCTATGCCCCTAACTGCAATTGGGACAAAGAGATAGACGATACGCATCCCATCAACTGCGTGAATCGCCAACACGCGCTCGACTATTGCGCGTGGGCTGGCCTGCGGCTGCCGACGGAAGCCGAGTGGGAGAAGGCCGCGCGCGGAACCGACGGACGCACGTATCCTTGGGGATACGAGTTGGCAGGCGACGAGGCCAACTTTCGCTTTATCGCCGGAGCGACCGAGCCGGTGGGCAGCCGTCCCGCTGGCGTGTCTCCGTACGGGGCACACGACATGGCGGGCAACGTGTGGGAGTGGGTGTCCGATTGGTACGGGGACACGTACTATGCAGAGAGTCCACGGGACAATCCGCAGGGGCCGTTGCGCGGGGAATTTGGGGTGCTGAGGGGAGGGTCGTGGTGGTTTGAGAAGGAGTCTTTGCCCGCGGCGAATAGAGAAGCCTATGATCCGCGATTGACCGATATAGATATTGGGATCCGGTGTGCGCGGGATTTTTGAGTTGGGTGTTAGGTCGATCTGGCTATTGCTCGTCGCGCTGGCTGGTTGCGGCAAAGATCCGGTAGCGCCGGTCGTCTTGGAAGAAGGCGTTGTCATTTCGTCGTCGGCAGATATCGCGGCCCTTAGGGAAAGGGGGGGAGATGCTTACATCATCGACGGCGACTTGCAGATCGTCGGGAGTAGCTTAATCGCGCTGACAGGTTTGGAAGGGCTGAGGCGCGTCGAGGGGAGCGTTGAGATTTGGTTTAACGACCGCTTGGAAAGCCTAGCGGGGCTGGAAGGGCTTGAAAGCGTCGGAGCTGGGCTAGGTCCGGCGGATGCATCACCGCCCTTACCCACTCCCGCGGCCGGCAAAGCCGCTCACGTGGTGGAAGGCCTATTGATCTTTGAAAACAAGGCTCTGCGCTCGCTCAAAGGACTAGAGAACTTGGCCTCTGTTAGTGGAGGCTTGGCGCTCGTCCGCAATGAGGCGCTTGCGTCCCTGACGGACATGCCGCATCTCGTGGAAATCGAAGGTAGCGTGGACATCTGGTTCAACTACGCACTGCAAAGCCTAGAGGGCCTACACCACTTGGCTCGTGTACGAGACTTTTTGGAGGTCAGTGGCAACGGCGCACTG
>JAPOYQ010000454.1:0-4089 GCA_026706505.1 Gemmatimonadota bacterium | reverse complement strand
GCACTGAGAAGTATAGACGGATTACGCGGCATCAGCCACGTGGGGGCGGATTTGATCATCAGCAACAACGCGCTGCTGCCCCGATCCGAGGTGTGGGCCTTTGCCGAGCGGATGGTAGCTGAGGGATTTGCGGGGGCGGTGATAGTCCAGGGCAATCTGGACGATTAGTGCTATTGCGGTCGCCATCATTTTCGCACTAGGCGGATGCGGTGGTTGCGGGTATCGGCGATGTAGAGGTTGTCGTCCGGGTCGAGTTCGATGCCGTAGGGGCGGTTGAGCAGGGCGGATTGTGGATGGCCGCCGTCGCCCATATCGCCGGATTTGCCGCACTGTCCGGCTACGGTATAGAGCGCGCCATCGAGGTCGATGTAGCTCACGCAGTGGTTGAAGGTGTCGGCGAAAAAAACCCGGCCCTCGGAGTCAATGGCTACGTCGCAGGGCCAGTTGAGCGAAACGTCAATTGCCGCTTTTCCCTCGTCGCGTTCGACACTAGTCATGAACGAGAGTACCCCATTACCGGCGATAGTGGTAATAATGCCAGTCGCGTAGTCAACTTTGCGGATGCGGTTGTTGAAGGTATCGGCGAGGTAGAGGTTGCCGAATTCGTCGGTGGCGATGCGACTGGTAGGAGGGGCCGCTTGGCCTATTGGAGCGTAGATCCGGGCTTGGTCGGCGGGTCCTCCGTCGCCGAAAAAGCCCGGATCACCCGTGCCGACGACCGTGTGGATCGTGCCGTCTATATCGACCATGCGGATGCGCTGGTTTTCCTGATCGGAGATGTACATGCGTCCGAGCGGGTCGAAGGCGGTAGCGCTTGGCAGGTTGATCGTCGCTAGGACAGCGGGGCCGCCGTCGCCGCTGTAGGTGCGCTCGCCCGTACCGCAGATCGGCTCGATATAGTCAGTGGCAAAGTCGTAGCGCAGGATCATCGAGTTGTGCCAAGCCGTGAGTATCAGGCGTCCGAGCGGATCAAAAGAGATGTGGGTCGGATGGTTGAGGCCGATCTCGCGCGCCCGCCCGGCAGGGGCGTCGCCGAGTTCGCCCGTGCCGATTAGGGTGGTGACGCTGTTCTTGATGTCGTCGCCTCGGTATCGTGGATTCCTCTGTCGCGTCTGGGTGAGGACGCTGGCCTTGGTGGTGACGCGGACTCGGTGGTTGTTCCAGTCGAGGATATAGAGCCGCCCATCGGGACCGTAGGTTAGGTCCTGCGGCAGGTAGAAGAGCGCTTGCAGCAGCGGAGCTTCTTCTGGGCCTTTGCCGGCGTCGCCCGTGCCAGCAAAGGTTTCGATGCGTCCGTAGGGGCCGCTAGGACCAGTAGGCGTTTCTCCGCAGGCGGACAGGATGAGTAGGAGCGCTAGGTAGATCATGGCAAGACGACGCGGCGGATGCGGTGGTTGTACGTGTCGGCGATATAGAGCCGGCCCTGCGGGTCAAAGTCGAGCCCGGCAGGTCGGTTGAGATCTGCACTGCGGGCTGGTCCGCCATCGCCAGAAAAGCCTTCCTCGCCGCTGCCAGCAACGGTCTCAATGGTGCCAGTTGCTAGGTCGAGGGCGCGGATGCGGTGATTAAGTTCGTCGGCAATGTAGAGCCGCCCGTCGGGGCCAAAGGCCAAATCGCGCGGGTTGTTGAGATCGGCGCTGAGAGCTGGTCCATCGTCGCCGCCACCATCAGCTGCGCCCGTGCCAGCCACTGTTTCGATTTGGTCGTGATCGAAGTCAACGCGGCGGATGCGGTGGTTGAGGGCGTCGGCGATATAGAGCCGGCCCTGCGGACCAAAGACTAAGGCTCCGGCTGGTGGCGGGTTGGCTCCGGCTGGCATTTGGAGTTGGGCGTCGCGCGGGCTGCCGCCATCGCCGGCAAATCCGGCCACGCCGGTGCCTACGACGGTAGTGATGATGCCATTGGGGTCTATTTTGCGCACTCGCTGGTTGCGCTGGTCGAGGATGTACAGCCCGCCGTCGGGACCCAAGACTGTTTGAGGCGGCTGGCTCAGCAACGCGTCGCGGGCCGGACCGCCGTCCCCGGCAAAGCCCGGACCCGCGCCGCAGATGACTTGAACGAGCCCGGTCTGCGGGTCGTAGAGGCGCAGCTTGTGATTGTGCCAAGCCGTCAGCAGCAGGGTGCCGTCGGCCAGCGGCAGGAGATGGGTCGGGTGGTTGAGGTGGACCTCGGTGCCGGGCGCGCCGGGGGGGATTTGGTCGGATTCGTCGTAGGGGCCGTCGCCGACGAAGTCCGTGCCAATGACGGTGACGAGAGTGCCCTCCCGGGTCACGCGGCGCACGCGGTGGTTGTTCCAGTCGAGGAGGTAGGTCTGGCCCGAGGGGGTGAAGGTGAGATCGACGGGCCAGTAGAGAGTGGAAGCCAGCAGCGGTTGATCGTCGCCGTTGAAACCAGCTTCGCCCGTGCCGGCCCAAGTGCAGATAGTGCCGGGCGCGTCCGTGCAGAGGGATTGCGGGTCGCTGTCCGGGCCAGTGCTTTTGGAGCAAGCCGTCAGCAGCAGTGCGAGGGTAAGGGGTATGAAGCGGTTTGTGGACATGGCTTAGTACATTGATGCGAAACCTTAAATATATAAAAAAGAACGCTGTAAATCATCGATTGCATAGGGATGGTACAACATGACTTTGCGCTCGGCCGTGTTGGGGATTGTGGTCGTGATGGCCATTGTCATGGGGGCGCCCTATTCGATTTGGATGGTGCGCTCTTCGGAGATTACGTGGTCGTATTTCCCGACTAGCGCTGGCTTTTGCTTTGTGGTGATTCTGCTGGCGAATGCGCTGGTGCGGTGGATGCGATCCACGTGGGCGTTGCGGCCCGCCGAGTTGGCTATCATTGTGATCATGGGTTTGGCGGCGACCGGGATTCCGACCTTTATCGTCGGTACCTTGCTGGCGATCATTTCATCGCCGTATTACGGAGCTACTCCGGAAAATGATTGGGCGGGGAATATCCACCCTTATCTACCCGATTGGGTTGTACCCCGCGCTGACGGCGACGCCATGCGCTGGTTCTACGAGGGATTGCCCAAGGGGCAAGCCCTGCCGTTCGAGGTCTGGATCGGGCCGCTGTTTTGGCTGTTGAGCCTGATCTTGGCCGTGTACTTCGCCTGCTTTTGCTTGGTGGTGATTTTCCGCCGCCAATGGGTCGAGCACGAGCGGCTGGTTTTTCCACTGATGGAAATGCCGAGGTTGCTAATCGACGACGACGGGCGGGCGATTGTGCGCTCCAAGGGGTTTTGGATCGGCGCGGCGATTCCACTGGGGATGATCCTGTTCAACATCATTGGCTCATTCTACATCGGCTTTCCCAAGATCAATTTCAACCACGCCGTCAATCTACAACTGAGCCGGGAATTTCCCACCATCAGCCTGATGCTCTACTTCCCGGTGATCGGCTTTATGTACCTAGTCAGCACTAGCGTCTCATTCAGCATTGTGTTCTTTTACTTGGTGGCCGTGTTGCAAGAGGGGATTACCAACCGCATTGGCTACGACGTGACGCGGCCCGATGCTTTTGTCTGGGGGATGCAGTCGCTTTCTTGGCAGGCGTGGGGCGGATTTACGGCAATGGTGCTGTTGAGCTTGTGGATGGCGCGGGGTCATTTAGTGGCAGTCGTGCGTCAAGCCTTGGGGGGACGGCGGACCCTAGACGACAGCGAGGAAATGGTTTCGTATCGCACGGCGGTTTGCGGATTCATGGCCGCGTTGGTCTATATCCTCGGATGGCTGTGGCGGTCTGGGATGGATCTGCACATTGCCGCGCTCTTTACCTTCGGCGTGTTGGTCGCCTACTACGGCATCACGCGGCTGGTGGTGCAGGCCGGGGTCTATTTTTTGACGCCGCCGGTGGGTGCTCAGGCTTTTGCGCTGGCGATAACCGGCACGAGTATAGGTGGGCACAATTTGGTGGCGTTGGGGGTTTCCTATACGTGGTTCGGGGATGTGCAATCGCTTTTTATGCCGGCGGCGGCGCACGGCGCACGGCTCGGCGAACTGTACCGGGTTCGCCGGTCGATGGCCTTGGCGCTGGGTATTGCTGCGGTCGTGGGATTCACCACCTGCCTCTATTTCGTTCTCTCGCTGTGCTATAAGT
>JAPOYQ010000172.1 GCA_026706505.1 Gemmatimonadota bacterium | reverse complement strand
CATCAGACGGACAAAGCCGGCGGTTGAGCCGCTGATGTGCTCGGCAATGGCAACGCAGGCATCGTTGGCCGAGGCAATTGCCGCAGCTTCCATCAGTTCCCTTAGCGTAAAGACCTCGCCTCGCTTCAAGAAAACCTGAGAGCCGCCAGTGCGCGCCGCGCGACGGGAGACCCAGACCGAATCCTCTAATGAGATCTCGCCGGCTTTGACCATTTCCAAGACCACCAGTTCGAGCACCAGCTTTTGGGTGCTGGCCGGCGAGCGCTGTCTATCTGGGTGATGGGCAAAAAGGACGGTGCCGCTTTCGGCTTCGAGCAAAATGGCGGCGGCATACGGAGGCTTCGGGCCTGGGTTGAAGTCGGCGGCTTGAAGCGGTACACAGAACAAACATACGGCGACACACAGCGAACGAATGTACATTATTTTTCTCGCTCAAAAGGCCAATGAAGGGGTTCTGGGGATGGGCCTAAATGTAATAATTAAGGCACGTTAGGTCAATCAGGATATTGCTCCACCCGTTTGGACGACATTCCGCCCGTTTGGTCGGCGGGCATTTGCTTCCGAGGGCCAGCAGCGTAATTTTAGATTCAGAAAGGACGACCTATGACTACGGCAACTATACCTCAACTCACGTACAGCGGCAAGCCGATTGCCATGGATCAGGTGGGCGAACTCCGTCGCTCGGATGATGTAATCGGCGATTGGGACGCGCTCTGGGAGCGGATGGAGGAAGACGGGTATTTGTTTTTGCCCGGGTATTTGGATCGGCGCGAAGTGTTGGCCGCGCGGGCCGAATTGTGCGATCGCCTCTTCAAGGCCGGGGTGCTAGACCCAGCGCGGCCGCCCATGGAAGGCGTAGTGGCCACGGGCAAGACGATCAATCCAGCGGCCACTGGCCCGTTTATGCCCGTTTTAGCGCGCAACAACCCGCCGCTGGACAAAGTCCTCCACGATGGCCCGATGATGGACTTTTACGAATTCTTCTTAGGAGGGCCGGTCCGGCATTACGACTACACTTGGTTTCGCGCCAAGCAGCCGGGCACCAACACGGCGACGACCCCGCATTGCGACATCGTCTATATGGGCCGAGGCACCAAGGCGCTCTACACGTCGTGGACGCCCTTCAGCGACGTGCCCTACGAGATGGGCGGGCTGATGGTGTTGGAGGGGTCGCACAAAAACGAAGCCCTGAAACAAGGCTACGGCCAGACTGATGTGGATGCGTTTTGCGAAAACGACGGCCCCACCGCGCGCCAAATCGTCGCGGCAGCTCAAGAGCAGGGCCGCGAGTTGACTCAAGAAGAACGCGGGCAAATTCGCTGGAACTCGTCTGGGGCCTATTCGCACGACGCGATTGCCGTGCGCGAAGAGCTACAGGGCCGCTGGCTGACGGCCGAGTACCAGATGGGGGATTTACTGGTTTTCTGCATGAATCTGTTGCACGCTAGCTCAGATAACCAGACGGACCGCATCCGCCTCTCTTCCGATACGCGCTACCAGCGTTCGCACGAGCCTATAGATGATCGCTGGATCGGCGACGACCCGCCCGCGCACGGCATCCGCGCCAAGCGGGGTATGGTGTGCTGATTTAGTTGACGGACGGATCTTCGGGAAATACGGAGATGGGGCGATATTTGCCCCCCATGGAATAGGTCACTGCTTGCCACATGGTTTCAGGTGTGGGCGCGAGGACCAATTCGGGGTCGCCTGGGGCCAAAAACCAAGTGCCAGCACTAATCTCGGTCTCGAGCTGGCCTGGCTCCCAGCCGGCATAGCCCAAGTAGAACCGCAGCCGCGGCGCGTCGGCCCGGAGCACCTCGGCCTCGGCGTACTGGGTATCGAGGTTGCCACCTAGATAGAGGCCGTCGAGAATTTTCGTCCCCCCTTCGACTAAGCCATCGAGCCGGTGCAAAAAGAAAAGATAGCGCTGGTGTACTGGCCCGCCTTGGTAAAATATTCGTCCCAACTCTGCACACGCATCTTCGCCGCCCGCGATCTGTTGTAGGGATTCAGTCGCGTAGCGCCGAACTCGCTCGCCGAGGGGTCGGTTGATCACCAGACCCATGGTGAGGTCTGTTTCGCTATAGTGGGTAATGAGCACGACCGCGCGGTCGAAGGCGAGCGATTCGAGCGTGGGAGTGGCGACCAACAGGGTGCCGGTTTGGAGCGGTGCGGGCATGACAGGTATCAGGTGTAGCGAGTGCTAATGTGAACGATAACAAAGATCGCACGGCGGGACAACCTCGTTCAAGAGTACGCCAAGTAGCGGAGTCGAACAGCGTCAAAGGCTTGGCACGCCTCATCCCAAGCGGCCTGCAGTTCGGCAACGGCCGCACCCGCGTCGAGGGCGCGGCGGATCTGGTCGGTGCCAGCGAGGCGGTCGAAGTTGTGGATGCCGCCGGCGGGCACGCGCCAGGCGAATTCGCTCGGGTAGAGTTGCCGCACGGCCGCGAGTGCCTCAAAGCCAACGCCGACAGGCTCGAAGACTGCGCGGTCGAGGACGTGGACTTGGACTCCCTCGCAAATTTCGCCTGCGTACTTGCTGGCCGTCGGCTGGAAAAACACTGGGTGGAAGCCCACTCCGGGCAGCGCTCGGCTGTTGAGCGCGTCGGCTAGGCGCGCACCGCCGATAAACGGCGCGCCAAACTGCTCAAAAGGCTTGGCCGTCCCCCGTCCTTCAGACACGTTGGTCCCTTCGAAGAAACAGGTTCCCGGATAAATCACCGCCGTTTCTGGACTAGGCATGTTGGGCGATGGCGGCACCCACGGCAGGCCGGTGTCCTCCCAGTAAAAGGAGCGTTGCCAGCCCTCCATGGCGACGACATGCAGATCCACGCCGATTCCGTATTCCTCGTTGAAGAGCCGGGCGAGTTCGCCGATGGTCAGACCGTAGCGCACCGGAATTGGGTACTGCCCGACGAAAGAGGCAAACGCCGGGTCGAGACAATTCCCGGCGACGGCTTGGCCGCCAATGGGGTTGGGGCGGTCGAGGACGAGAAAGGGAATGCCCGCTTGGGCGCAGGCGGCCATGCTCAGGCTCATGGTGTAGAGATAGGTGTAAAAGCGCGCGCCGACGTCTTGAATGTCAAAGAGCATCAGCTCGACGCCGGCGAGCATGGCGGCATCCGGTGCGCGCACTTGGCCGTAGAGGCTGTAGGTTGGTACGCCGGTGCGGTGGTCGGTAGAATGGGCGATGTGCTCGCCGTCTTGCGCTGCGCCGCGGATCCCGTGCTCTGGCCCGTACAAGGCGACGAGCGTACAGAGATCGGATTGGTGCAGCCGGTCGGCGGTGGATTGCAGGTGCGCATCGACACCTGAGTGATTGGTAATCAGGCCGACGCGCCGGCCGCGGATCAGGTCGCCGGCCGCGAGCAGGCGTTCGCAGCCAAGGACGACGCGGCTCATGGCTCGGGCACGAGCGCGGAGGTGCGCTGGACGCGGCGAGCAAAGTACTGATAGAGAATGCTGCCCGAATAGACGCCATCGTGCGCGACTGATGCGCAGCGGATGGCTTGGCTCTGGCGGCGGCGGCGATAGATGTTGCGCGGATGCGCGAGGCACCAAAGCAAGGCGGCACAAGGGGCCGGTGCGCTGGACCACTGACCTTGGCGGAGGTAATAGAGTACGGCCAACACCTCCAACCACAGACGCAAGGGCAGCAGCCACAGCAGGCGGCGCAATCCCGCGTTTTTGCACAGCGTGATGAGGCTATTGCGGTGGTTGAAGTACGTCTTGCGGAAGGTGGCTGGAGGCTGAGAGAAGCCCGAGTGGTGAAAGACTACGGATTGCGGCACGGCGCGGATCTGGTAGCCGGCGAGTTGGAGACGCCAGCACAAGTCGATTTCCTCAAAGTGCATGAAGTACTCGGGGTCGAAAAACCCGACTTGGCGGGCCGCAGCGACGCGGAGAAAGAGGGCCGCGCCACAGGCCCAAAAGAGCGGTACGGGCGCATCGTATTGGCCCTCGTCGCGCTCACAGCGGTCGAAGAGCCGCCCCCGACAAAAGGCGTAGCCCAAGGCGTCGATATAGCCCCCGGCCCCGCCTCCGTAATCGAAGCGGTCGGGCGCGCTGGCCGAGCGCAGCTTGGGCTGGCAAGCGGCAATCCGGGGGTTGCTGTCGGCCATGGCGACAAGGGGGGCGAGCCAGTTCGGCTCGACGCGGGTGTCGTCGTTGAGCAGCACGGCGTAGCGGGTGTGGGCGGCCGCCAAGCCGCGATTGCAGGCTGCGGCAAACCCTAAGTTGCGCTCGTTGGGCAAGACCTCTAGCGCGGGAAAAGCGGCTTTGGCCCGCTGCAAGCTAGGCGCGTTGCCGCCGTCGTCGACGACGAGCACGCAGACGGGATAATCGCTGTGTGCATAGACCGAGGCCACGCAGTCGTAGAGCACGTCGGCGCGGTAGTGCGGGATGACGACGGTGACGGCCTCGGTCATGGAGAGGCGGACTGGCGGAGGATGCGCTCGGCCTCGACCAATTCCGGCCGCTCGCCGTATTGCTCTTTGTACTGCTGGAGGATGGCCAGTGCTCCGGGAACATCGCCCTTGGCCTGTCGGGCGGCGGCCAACTCGTAGTAGGCCTCCCAGCGTTTCGGTGCGAGGGCGATGGCTTGGTAATAGAGGGGCTCGGCGCGGTCGTAGGCCGAGTAAGGTTCTTGGATCAGCACCCCGGTCAGCGCGATGATATTGTCGTAGGTGGCGGCCGGCTCAATGCCTACGCGCTCGATGAGGAATTGCGCGGCTTCGTAGATGTGATCGATCGCGATGTCGTGCTGGCCGAGGGTGCTGAAGTAATCGGCCGCTGCATAGTGGTTTTCCCAACCTATGTAGATGTTGTCCCGCGCCCACTGCATGAGTTGCGGCACTTCATCTTTGCGCCCCTGCTCCGCGTAGCTGCGGGCCAATTGCATGACACAAGCCCAGTAGTTGCCCAAGAGGCGCTCGGAGTTTTCGTCCTTGTACAAGGATGGGTCGTTGAGGCCGCGGAAGCGATATTTTTCGAGGAGATTGTGCTCTAGGGCCTCGTCATCTACTCCGTCTGTAGGCTCGGGCGAGACTTTTACGCTCATGCCGACCATGGTCAAATAGGGGTCGAGGTTGAGCAGGTTGCTGGTGGGAACGGTGATGGCAAAGTGGATGGGTTTTTTCCACTCGTTCCAGGCCAGAATTTTGATGACCATGACGTCTTGGACGCGGAGAATCGGGTACTCGGGGGGAGCGCTCACTTCCACGTCGATTCCCAGTTTCTTTAGCTCCGGCGGCACCTTGGGCTCGGGCCAGTACCGCTTGTAGAAATCAACCATCTGCGTGTCGGTGAGTACTGAGTCGATGAAGTCGTCGGTGTAGCGGATGTCGATGCGCGGCTCGCGGTCGCGCAGTTGCTTGATGTACCAATTGGTGTTCAACAGGCTCAAGTTGACCACCCGCACATCGCGCCGCATCCCTTCTACTTCCTGCAAGAACCACAGCGGAAACGTGTCGTTGTCCCCGTTGGTGAACAGGATGGAGCCTTCCTCGCAGCTCGTCAGCATGTTGTGCGCGTAGTCATAGGCGATATAGTCGCCCGTGCGGTCTTGCACGTGATAGAGCCGCGCCGCCACTCCGGCTGGCAGGAACAACCCAACTGCCGCCACCACCACTACTGTCCGATACCCCCCCCACTGCTGCCGCACCGCTTCCACTACGCCCAGCCAGCCCAACCCGATCCACAGCGCGAACGCTAGGTACATCCCGCCGAACACATAGTGCCGCTCGCGCGGCTGCGGGTCTGGCATGTTCAGGTAGAGCGACAGCCCAAATCCCATAATCAAAAACAGCAGCAACACGCCCCCGAATCGCCGCCAGTCCTGCCGCCAGTGCCACACCAGCCCCCACAGCCCCAGTAAGTACGGCACCAGCGAAATGGATACTCGATCCGGCAGGTTTATGGTAGCCTTGCGGAATACCACGTCCCGCTCGAAAAGCGGAAAGGGAAACTGCTGAAAGAAGTACTTCATTTGCTGATCCCAGAACTGATAGGTGCGGCTCGCCCGCGCCGTCAGCATGGTCGTCAGCATGCTCTCGGTGCCGTATTGCTCGCGGTTGAGGAACTTGAGGAACGCCGACCAGGTTTCTGGATCGTTCTCGTCGATGGCCGGATTCAGGCCAGAGCGAATGTACAACGCGCCATACGTGGAATAGCCCAGCGCGAACAGCACGAGGACTCCTAGCAGGAGGAAGAACAACCGCTGGTTCTGCGGGTCATTCCGACGCAGAATGTAGAGCACCACCAACCCCTCTATTACTATCCCTACATTCGACCATACGCCCGGCCCTATTCCCGCTATCGTCAGGAATGCGGCCGCGCCCCATACTATCAGTGTCAAGATGAGCCGCCGCAGCTCGCGGTCGGCAAACCACGCCAGCAGCATGAGCGATGGAATCGTCAACAGGCACAACAGGTGCACGCCGCCGCCGAGGCCGAACAAGTACGCCAGCGCCAACAGCCAGCGATCGTTGGCCGCGCCAGCGCCGCTGCCTTCCCAATAGAAAATCAGCCACAGTCCCAGACAGGTAAATAAAATAGAGTAGCCGTACACTTCGGCTTCGGAGGCGTTGTACCACTGGGTGTAGGAAAACGCCAACGTCAGCGCGGCCACGGCCCCACCGGCGAGGACGCCGATGTCGCGGGCGTCGCCCAGCGGTTGCAGGGGCTGACCGCCCACCGCCCGTCGGCCTAGCGCGACGGGCGTTAGATAGACGCACCGAAGCGCCAGCGCGGACGTCAGCGCGGACATGAAGTTGACGCGGATAGCGACTTCGCCAAAGGGGAACAGGGTGAAGACTCGCCCTAGCAGCACGTACAAAGGAGCGCCCGGAGGATGGGGTACGCCGAGGATATAGGACGTGGCGATGAATTCGCCGCAGTCCCAAAACGACGTGGTCGGCGCAAGGGTCTTCACGTACATCCCCAGCGTCAGCACAAAAATCCCCACCCCGAAAACTCGGTGGATTACAGCGGAATTAGGCATTGGCAATGGTCTTGGGTGAATGTGCAGATAAACGATCTATTTAAATATAAGAAATATAAGATAGGTAAAAGGACGCCGACTGTCCTAGTCCACCAGTTCGGCCGTGCCCCAAGTGCTCGGATCGCGCTCTACACCCATGTCCGAGATGGACGACCAAGACTGGGTGCCGTGCTGCGCGTCGTGCAACAGGTACGCAAACCCCACCCGGCTGAACTCCCTCGGCGCAAAGCCATTGAGACCTGCGGCCGGCAGTTTGATCTCTAGCTGATAACTCCGCTTAAGCCGGCGCAGACCCGTCTCAATCGAGTCTTCCGGACAGGGAGGTGCCTGTTCGCGGGCATCCTCAATGGAGATCTGGCGGGCGATGGGTTGCTTGCCGTCCTTGCCGCTGCCGCCGGGCAAGACGTAAAACCGGTGGCAGAAGCGGTTGGCGCGATGCTCCTTGACGTCGCGGGTATCGATGAAGAGTTCGAGGCTGTCGCCGGCAGCGGGTTGGAGCGGATTGAGCTTGTAGGTCGTCTTGCGCTTGACCTCGCAGGCAAAGTACAGGCCGCTGTCGTCGTAGGCCATATAGACCGAGGCAAAGGGCTGGTGGCCATCGACGGCCATCAGGTCGGGCACGCGCGCCGCGTCGTCCCAATCGCGCAAGTTGCCGTCGATCTTGGGCGGCTTTTCCCGCCGCGGGCAGCGAAAGGAGAACTCGAAAAAGGCGCGCTGGGGCAGGTACAACTCGCTCATGTTCGCTGCGCCTTTTTGTCGCGCCGCAGCACGTCGGCGAGAATGTGCCCGGTGTGCGATTGTCGGCTCTGAGCGACTTTTTCTGGCGCACCTGCGGCAACGAGCATTCCCCCTTGATCGCCTCCCTCTGGTCCCAAGTCGATGAGGTGATCCGCGGTCTTGATGACATCCATGTTGTGCTCGATGACGACCATGGTGTTACCGGCATCGACGAGGCGGTGGAGCACGGCGAGTAGGCACTCAATGTCGGCCAAGTGCAGACCAGTAGTTGGCTCGTCGAGGATGTAGAGGGTCTGCCCGGTGTCGGGGCGGCACAATTCCGCGGCCAGCTTGAGACGCTGGGCCTCGCCGCCGGACAGGGTGGTCGAGGACTGTCCCAAGGACATGTAGCCCAAGCCGACGTCCTCCATGATTTGCAGGCGCTTGCGAATGCGGGGAATGTTTTCGCAGAGGACGAGCGCGTCGCGCACCCGCATTTGCAGCACGTCGGCAATCGAATGTCCTTTGAACTGCACCCGCAGCACTTCGGGCGTGTAGCGCTGGCCGCGGCAGTGGTCGCATTCGACCCACACATCGGGCAAGAAGTGCATCTCTATGCAGCGCTGCCCCAGCCCCTCGCAGGTCTCGCAGCGGCCCCCGGGCTTGTTAAAACTGAAGCGCCCGGCCGCAAAGCCAGCGACCTTGGCGTCTGGCAGGTCCGCGTAGAGCTGGCGCATCAGGTCGAAGACGCCCATGACGGTGGCCGGGGTGGAGCGCGGGGAGTGGCCGATGGGGGTTTGGTCGATGTGGATGACCTTGTCGATGTGCTCAACCCCGTCGATTTGGTCGTGCTCGCCGACCGGGCGGTTGGCCTTGTGCAGTTCGTTGGCGAGGGCGTTGAAGAGCACGCTTTCCACGAGCGAGGACTTGCCCGACCCCGAGACACCGGTGACGCACACGAGGCGGCCGAGCGGGATGGGCACGTCGATGTTTTTGAGGTTGTGCTGGCGCGCGCCGCGCACTATGAGTTGCCCGCGGCGGCGCTTGCGGCGGCTGTCCGGAACCGGAATGTGCAACTCGCCGCGCAGGTACGCGCTGGTGAGCGACTGCCGGCCGTTGTCGAGCTGGCTGGGCATCCCGGCGGCGACGAGGTTGCCTCCCTCGCTGCCCGCGCCTGGGCCGAGATCGACGATGTGGTCGGCTCCTTCGAGCGTATCGCGGTCGTGCTCGACTAATACGATGGTATTGCCCAAGTCCTTCAGGGAGTTGAGGGCTTCCAACAGCCGGGCGTTGTCGCGCGGATGCAGGCCGATGGTCGGCTCGTCGAGCAGGTAGAGCACGCCGGTGAGACCGGAGCCGATCTGGGAGGCGAGGCGGATGCGCTGGGCCTCGCCGCCGGACAGGGTCGCGGCGCGGCGCTCCAAGTCGATGTAACCGAGGCCGACGCGGTCTAAAAAGCCGAGGCGCGTGCGGATTTCCTGCAGCAGCTCGCCGGCGATGTCGCGCTCGCGTTCGTGGAGGTGCATGTCGCGGAAGAAAGACAAGCTCTCGGCGATGGGCAGGCGGGCGACTTGGACAATGCTCTTGTCGCGAAGGTACACGGCGCGGCTGTCGGTATTCAGGCGGCTGCCTTCACACGCCGAGCACGGGACTTGGTCCAAGAGGTGCCGGTGCCGCTTGCTGGTACTCGCGTACTCGTCGAGGGGCGGCAAGACACCGGCGTAGCGGAAGCCGAGATTGTCCACGGTTAATTGCTGATCGGGTGCGCCGTAGAGCAGGGCGCGCCGGGCCTCGGGCGCGAGCGCGGCATACGGCGTGTCCAAGCTGAAGCCCAGGGCCTCCCCCGCGACGGAGAGTAGGCGGTCAAATTCCGGGTCTTGCACTGGCCCCCAAGCGCGAATGGCCCCCTCGCGCACGCTGAGATGCGGCACTACGACTCGCTCGCGATCGACGCCCAGCCCTAGCCCCAGTCCCTCGCAGACTTGGCACATGCCCTGCTGGTGATTGAAGGAGAAGCACTGCGGCGACAGGGGCGAGAAGGCCCGGCCGCACTCTGGGCAGGAGTAGCGTCGGCTGAAGCGTTCCTCGGTTTCATCGTCGGGCGAGGCTACGACTAGCTCGCCGCCTCCCAACTCTAGGGCGCGCTCGACGGATTCGGTGAGGCGGCCGCGGTCGCTGGCGCGGACGGCGAGGCGATCGACGACGAGTTCGATGCGGTGGCGATGGCGGCGCTCTAGCTGGATTTCTTCGCGCAAGTCGTGGACTGTGCCGTCGATGCGGGCGCGGAGGAAACCATCACTGCGCGCGCGCGCCAACAGGGTTTCGTAGCCTTCGTTCTGGCGCGGCTCTATGGGCGCGAGGATGAGGATGCGGCGGCCAGCGGGCATCTGCGCGATGCGCTCGACCATTTCCTGAGCGGTCTGCGTGCCGGCCGGCACTTGGCAGCGCGGGCAGTGCTGGGTCCCCAAGGCCGCGTACAGGGCGCGGATGTAATCGTACACTTCGGTGACCGTGCCGACTGTGGAACGGGGATTGCGGCTGGGTGCTTTCTGCTCGATGGCAATGGCCGGAGATAGCCCGGAGACGCGCTCGACCTTGGGCTTTTGCATTTGTTCGAGAAACTGCCGCGCATACGCCGACAGCGACTCCACGTAGCGCCGCTGTCCTTCGGCGTACAGGGTGTCGAAAGCCAGTGAGGATTTGCCCGAGCCGGAGACGCCGGAGATGACCGTTAGCTGGTCGCGGGGGATTTTGACGTCGATGTTGCGCAAGTTGTGCTGGCGCGCGCCGAGGATCTCGATCTCGCGGATCCAGCCGTTGCCCTCGCCGTGGCCGTTGGTCGCCGCCGCTGGCAGCGCCGCCCGCTGCGGTTTGAGCGCCTTTTTGAGCGCGTGGCCGGTGTGCGACTGCGCGTTTTGGGCCACGGCTTCTGGCGGCCCGGCCGCAATGATCCAGCCGCCGTCCTCGCCCCCTTCGGGGCCTAAGTCGAGGATGTAATCCGCGGTCTTGATGACCTCCATGTTGTGCTCGACGACGACGACGCTGTTGCCTTGGTCGGCAAAGGTGTGGAGGATGCGCAGCAGCTTGTCCACGTCGGCAAAGTGCAGGCCGGTGGTCGGCTCGTCGAGGATGTAGAGGGTGCGGCCCGTGCTGCGGCGGCAGAGTTCCTTGGCCAGCTTGATGCGCTGGGCCTCGCCGCCGGACAGAGTGGGGGCTGGCTGACCGAGCTTGATGTAGCCGAGGCCCACGTCGTACAGGGTCTGGAGCACGCGGCGCACGGGGGCGACGTTTTCGAAAAGATTGAGCGCTTCCTCGACCTCCATGTCCAGC
>JAPOYQ010000812.1 GCA_026706505.1 Gemmatimonadota bacterium | reverse complement strand
GCGGCCCTCGGCGCGGAGCGGCTGTGCGGTGGCCTCGCCGTTGAGGCGGATGCCGACTCGTGCGATGTGCCCAGTGGCGCGGCGCGGCGAAGGAGCGACCGTGGCCTCGATGTCCACGCTCCGGTGGCGGCCGCGGACGGCAACGGGCGGGTCGACGGCGACAGCGCGAATGGCGAAGGCCGGCTCATTCAGCCTGAAGGCTTCGATGCCGACCGCGCCGTCGGCGACATAGAGCAGTCCGTCGTCGTGAGGCTGGACGCTCCAAGCGAATCCCGGATAGGTGTGATAGCCGATTTCCACCGGTCGCGCCGGGTCAATCAGGTCAAAGACGCGAAAGCCCGCCTCGTAATAGGCCCAATACAACAGCCCGTTGTGGACCCAAGGATTGTGCGGACCGAGAATGGGCCCTTGGGGCGGCGGGCCACTGCCGAAAGAGTGGACGACCTGCGGCTGCCGGGGATTGGCAATATCGACGACGTAGAGACGCTGATTCCAGCCGCCGAATTCCTGGTTGCAGTAAACATAGTCGCCCTCGGCCCAAGCGCTGTGCATACCTTCGGCAAAAGGCAACGCGGCGAGCATCGTGGGTGCGTCGGGGTCAGTGAGGTCGAGGAGGACCAAGCCAGAAAACATATCGCTGACGACGGCGAGACGGTCGCGGATGAATACGTCGTGGACCACATTGCTGAAATCACCCTCGTGCTGCCAGAAGCCCGAGACCAAGGGCGCGGTCGGGTCGGAGATATCGACAATGCTCAGGCCCGGATTCAGCCCGTGCGCGAGATAGAGGCGATCGCCGTGGAGAAAGAGATTGTGGACTCCTTGCCAGCTTTCCTGGTCAAACCGCGAGAGCTCGACGGGATTGGCAGGGTTGGAGATGTCGAGGATCAACAACCCAAAGCTGGATTCGAAATCCTGTACGCCAACAACGGCTAAATCGCCCGCGATCTTTATGTCTAGCGCAGGTCCGGGGGTGCGCACTTCGGCTACTTTGCGCATGTTGGCAGGGTCGGAGATATCGACGATATGGACGATGCCGCGAAAGTCGCCCATCAGCGCGTGGTCGCCCGCGAGATAGAGGTCAGTACCGTCGGGGAAGAGGTGAGCGTCTTCGCCTTGGGGAGGGCTGATGAGTGCGATTTCGCCGACGCGTTCCACATTGAGGCTGTCGGGCGCATCAGCGGGCGCAAAGATGGGCGCGGGATGGCCGGAGGCCGCGGTGGCAACGAGGACGATCAGCAGTGGCAACAAGGCCCGATTCCCAGCAAGGGTGGACTCTTGGTTGAGCACTGTTGGTTCTCCTGCGATCTAAGGGTGGCAATAAGGCCCGATTCCCGGCTAGAATGGACTCACCATTGGGACGCCTCTAGGCCGCGGACGTTTCACGGCAATTAGGTCAATGCCTTACTTAAAGTCATCCAAGTACTAGTTGGTGAATGAGGGTTGGTCAATAGGCGACCGGTCCTCGGCGAGTTATCTTCTGTAGTCACTGCAGGTGTGCTGCCAAAAAGTGGCGGTGCTGCTTCAGGGACAGGGCGAAATTTGCAGAGGAGACGACCGTGAAAGCACAACGATTAATTTGCACAGACATCCGGCGGATCGAACTGGCAGAATTTGAACTGCCGCGCGTGCCCGACCACGGCATTTTGGTGCAAAACGACTACACCGCCGTAAGCGTTGGCACTGAAATCTACGGCTACGCACACGGCGGCGAACCAGCGAGTGCGATAGCATTCCCGCGCTCCACCGGCTACTGCAACACGGGTGTGGTGCTCGAAGTCGGCAAAGATGTCAAGGGAATACAACCCGGCGACCGCATTGCTGGACAAGGCAACCACGCAAGCCACGCGGTCCTGACCGGCAATTTCCGCAAAGCACCCGCTGGCGTCTCGCCCAAAGCCGCAGCATTCATGGTCATGGGTGCCATTGCCCTGCACGGACATCGAGTCGGTCGTCCCGAATTGGGCGAGACCGTTGCCATCACCGGTATGGGCATTGTGGGTCAATTAGCAGCGACCTTTGCGCGGTTGGCCGGTGCCCTCCCGGTCATTGCAATCGATCTGGACGATTTCCGCTTGGACAAAGCCAAGGATCGGGGCGCGGATGTTTGCATCAATCCCAATGACACAGGCGATGTCGCCGCAGCCGTGCGCCAGCATTGCGTGGGAGATGGCGTCGATTTAGTCATCGAAGCAACCGGCATCCCCGCAGTCTATCCCATGGCCCTGACCTTGCCGCGGCTAGGGGGCCGCTTAGTCGCGCTGGGATCTCCGCGCGGCACCGTCGAAGTGAGCTTTCTGCCCGAAGTCCACCAGCGAGAAATCGCGATCCTCGGCGCGCATCAGCCCAAAACCCCGGACGATGACCACATCTACTATCCCTGGAACAAAACCAGAGACCGCGATCTGGTCTTGCGCTTGATGGCCGCAGGCAAATTGCCCATCGAAAACCTAATCACCCACGTCGCCAATCCCGCCGATTGCCAAACCACCTACGACATGCTCGCCGACAATCCACAAGAGGCGCTAGGTGTGGTATTTTCATGGACGTGAACCCAACTCGTCCTGCTGCGTTTCATTTATATGATGCCTCATGTAACATCTCACTTACATTTCTATTCATACCAGCAACGGGCCATTGCCCCAGCCTCGGCAGTTGGGTACATTGGCACTTTTGTAGGCAGGCGTAGGAAAATGAGCTACAAATTGGCGTACAGCGGCCTGTTATGGCGGGCGCCCGACCTAGCGCAAGAGCTAGAAGCCCTGCGAACTTTTGGCTGGGATGGCTGGGAGGCGCGGCAACCGCTCGACTGGCTGGGCACGCCGCAACGCGTGTGTCGGCTCTGCGAGACATATGGCGTGGAAGTGGCCGCGGTCTGCGGTCCGAATGTCGCACTGAATCTCGACGGACCCAGTCAACAGATCAACAAGCGGCGAATCGAGTTTGCCGCCGAGCTCGGGGTCGAGACCTTTATGACCAAAGGGCCAGGGCGCGAGGGCCGCAACAGCACGGACGCGGAACTGGACCAGATGGCAGCCGCATACGAGGATCTGGCCACATACGGCGCGGACTTAGGCGTGGTGGTTACATTTCATCCGCATATCAATCACCTCGTCGACAGCGCCGCAGAGTGGAAGCGCTTCATGGGTCGCCTAGACGCGTGCCGCCTCTGTATGGACATGTCCCACGCCGTGCATTGGGGCTACGACCCGGTCCAAGCCGTGCGCGATTTCGCTGCGCGGATCGCGTACGTGCATCTGCACGATTTCAAGGACGGACAGACCGTGGAACTGGGCGAAGGCCCCATGTGCGACTACCCGGCATTTATGGCGGCGCTGCAGGAAGCCGAATACACCGGCTGGATCACAGTCTGCCCCGGAGAAGCCGAGCGGCCCGAAACCGAAAAGATGCAAATCAACCGCCAGTACATGCGCAGCATTGGCTATTAGATATTGTATAGGAGAACAAAAGCATGAGTCAGATACAGGCAGCGATTATGACCGGCCCAGGCCAGATCGCCGTGCGCTCGTATCCCAAACCCCAGATCGGAGACGACGAAGTCCTACTGAAAATCGAGCGCACCGGCATTTGCGGCAGCGACAAGCACATGTTCGCCGGCCACATGGCCCTGCCGTTTCCCGTGATACCCGGTCATGAATTAGTCGGCACCATCGAGGAGATGGGTCCGGCCGCAGCCGATAGCTTGGCCATAGTGGGCGGCCCGGTCGCGGTGGGCGACCGCGTGACGACGACGCCCTCGTCGCGGGCCTGTGGGCGGTGCTACTACTGCCTGCACATGCCTCAGCGGCCCACCCTGTGCTCCAACCGCTTTGTGTACGGATTTGTGTCCGCCGATCTCGCGCCCATGCCGCGCGGCGGTTTTGCCGAATACCTGCATCTAACGGGCCATTCGTGGCTCTTCAAGATTCCCGACGACCTGCCCTCGGAACGGGCCGTACTCACTGAGCCAGCGGCCGTGGCCACCCGGGCCGTAGAGCGCGCCTTGGGACCGGGCATCCCGCACATCGGCGAGGGCTTGGGTCTCGACAAATCCGTGCTAGTCCTCGGAGCCGGTCCCATCGGCCAGCTCGTGGTGGCAGTGCTGAGCCACATCGGCACCGACTTGATTATCGCTGGCGATCTGAGCACAGCCCGGCTGGAACTCGCCCGCACCATGGGCGCTCATCAAGTGCTCGCGATGGGGGAAGGTAGCCCTGAGCAGCGGCAGCTAGCCCTGCAAGACATGACCGCAGGCGTAGGAGCCGATATCGTCATTGAAACAGCCGGTGTGCCCGTGGCCTTCAAAGAATCGCTCGACTTAGTGCGCCGGGGTGGCATCGTCGTGGAGGTGGGGCACTTCACCGACCCTGTGGGCGTGGAGATTCGCCCGCACATCGTCTGTTTTAAAGATTTGGACATCCGAGGCATGTGGGCGTATCCTTCCATGCAGTTCAAGACTGCGCTATCTTTCTTGCGCCGCACCACCGCGCCTTTGGATAGCTTTATCACGCACCGGCTGCCGCTGTCCGACATCCGCGAGGGCCTCGACATTACCGGCGGCGAAGAGGCCATGAAGGTAGTGATAGAACCGGGCAATTAACCGTTTGACAGCCGCGTTAGGCTAACCCAAACTTGGGGAAAGAGAAATGGCAATAATACGACCCAAGATCCTCGTCGTCGACGACGAGCCAGATTTAGAGCACCTAGTACGGCAGCGCATGCGCCGCGAAATTCGCTCGTGCCAGTACGGGTTGAGGGTCGTCGATAACTGCGTTGAAGCCGTAGGGGTGCTAAGCGAAGAGCAAGACATCGACATGGTGCTCTCGGATATCAACATGCCCCGGATGGACGGGCTCACCTTGTTAGAGCAAATCCCCAAGGTGGACCCCAACATCCGCTCGGTCATCGTCTCGGCGTACGGCGATATGAAGAACATTCGCACGGCCATGAACCGAGGCGCGTTTGACTTCATCACCAAGCCCATCGACTTCGAGGACATGAAGGTGACCATCCAGCGGACCTTGCACCATCTAGAGCTGTGGCGCGAGGCGCTGGAGTCGCGCGACAAACTGGTCGCCCTGCAAAACGAACTCAGCGTGGCCAACAAGATGCAGCAGTCCATCTTGCCCACCAGTTTTCCCACCGGGTCGGGCTTTGAGATCTTCGGCAGCATGAAGCCCGCACGCGACGTCGGTGGCGACTTCTTCGACGTCTTGTCCCTCGAAGACGGCCGCATTGGCCTCGTAGTCGCCGATGTTTCGGACAAAGGCGTACCCGCGGCCCTGTTTATGATGTCGAGCCGCACCCTGCTAAAGGGCTCGGCCATCGGCCTCGATTCGCCGGGTAAGGTATTGAGCGAAGTAAATCAACTGCTGCAAGAAGAAAACGACGCCGCCATGTTCGTGACCGTCTTTTACGCGACCTTCGACCCAGAAACCGGTCAGTTGGCCTATGCCAATGGCGGGCACAATACCCCGCTGGTGGTCCACGCCGACGGCAGCTCGACCGTGATTCCGCCGACCGGCGGAGTAGCGCTAGGCGTGGTACCAGATTTCGCCTACGAAGAAAGCTCGATATTCCTGCAGCCCGGCGACCGCGTCGTCTTGTACACCGACGGCGTCACCGAGGCCGAAAACGACCAAGGCGACCAGTTCGAGCTAGAGCGCCTGTGCGAGATTTTCACCGACGGGACACCTATGGACGCCCACGCTACCAACGAGGCGGTTTTTGCGGCGGTCGAGGCCTTTGCCGGCGATGCCCCCCAATTTGACGACGTCACCTGCCTGACGCTTCGCCGCAGCGAGACAGACCAATGAGCGCTCAGAAATCGCTGCGCATAGCGACTGAACTGGACGAACTGCACAAGGTCAACGCCGCTATTGAGGCGCTTGCAGAGGAAGAAAACTGGTCCCCAGACGTCACCTTTCAGATCGGGCTGGCCGTCGAGGAATTGGGGGTCAACATCGTCAACTACGGGCACGACGACGACAAAGCCCACGAAATCAAGATCGTCATTTCCTCAGAGGACGAGACGATCACGATCGAGATCGAGGACGACGGCCACGCCTTCAATCCGCTCGTCGACGCTCCAGAGCCGGACTTGAACGCCGAGGTCGAAGACCGCACCGTGGGGGGACTGGGCATCTACCTCGTGCGCACCATGATGGACGAGGTCCACTACCAGCGACAGCAAGACAAGAACTGCCTGACCTTGGTCAAGCGGAGGGATAGTTGAGCAACGCACTTGCCCGATGCGCAGCCGCGTTGCTGGTGGCGACTGCTGCGCTTGGCGAGGAACGGCCCGGCGTCTCTGACCGGAGTATCCTCTTTGGCCAATCCGCCGCCTTTAGCGGGTCAGCCCAAGAGTTGGGCCGCAACATGCGGCTCGGGATGCAGGCGGCCTTCCGGGAGGTGAATGAGCAGGGCGGGGTCCACGGACGCCGGCTCGAATTGGTGTCGCTCGACGATGGGTACGAGCCGGAAGCCGCCATTGACAACACCCGCCAGTTGATCGAAGGCGAGCGGGTCTTCGCGCTGATCGGCGCCGTCGGCACCCCGACCTCGCGCGCAGCCGTTCCCATTGCCGAAGACGCCGGCGTCCCCTACATCGCTCCCTTCACAGGCAGTAGTTTCCTCCGCGACCCCAAGTGGCGCGGCGTGGTCAACCTGCGCGCCTCCTACTATCAGGAAACCGAGGAAATAGTCGCCCGCCTGACCGACGACTTGGGCATCGAGCGCATTGCCATAATGTACCAAGACGACTCCTTTGGCCGGGAGGGATTTCGCGGAGTGCGGCGCGCGCTAGAGCGCCGCGAGTTATCACTCGTGGCGGTCGGCGTGTACCCGCGCAACACCAAGGCGGTAAAGACCGCCCTGCTCGACCTGCGCAGTGGCCAGCCCCAAGCCGTGATCTTGGTCGGGACCTACCAGCCGGTCGCAACCCTAATCGCCTGGGCGCAAACGACGAGTTTCAACCCCATCTTTGTGACCATCTCATTCGTGGGCAGTAAGGCATTGGCGCGGGAACTCGGCCCTGCCGGCGCTGGGGTTTTAGTCTCACAGGTCGTGCCCTTCCCAACGGCCACCGAGCCGGCCATCGTCGGCTCGTATCGCCGTGCCCTCGCAGCTCAAGCCCCGCGAGCAGAGCCGAGCTTTGTCTCGTTCGAAGGCTACCTAGCCGGTCGCTTGGCCATCGCCGCCCTCACTGGCTGCGGCCGAGCAGTCAGCCGCGCCTGCCTATTAGACAACTTGCGCCGCGCCGATGTCATCGATCTAGAGGGATTCGAGCTCCGCTACGGAGATGGCGACAATCAAGGTTCGGACGCGGTCTTCCTCACCGTGCTCGACAGCAACGGCCAATACCGACCCATTCGCTCCTTGAAGAGCGCGATAAAGCCATGATCTCCCTATTGAAACGCGTGCTCGCAGCCCGCCACCGCATCGCCTTTCATCTGTACATGGGCATCGGCACGGCCGTGGCCCTCACCATGGTCGCGAGTTTGGTGGCTTGGTTTTCCTTCGACCAAGTCGGCGATGCCCAAAGACAGGTAAACGAGCGGGCCGTCCCAGAGATAGCCACCGCTTTTGCGGTCGCCCAACAAAGCGGCACCCTCGCCGCGGCAGCCCCGCGCTTGGTAGCGGCCGAGACGCAGATGGCCTTTGTTGAGGTCGCCGACAAAGTCGCCTCCGAGCGGGACGACTTTAAAAAGCAATTGGCCGCCCTGACTCAGCAGGGCGCAGCCGAGCAACGCTTCGCGCGGATTCGCGCCCACGGCGACACCCTCATCGCCAACATCAACGCGATTGAGGCTTCGGTGTCCAAGCGCTTTGAACTCAGAGATCGCAGCCGTGGATTGCAAAAAAACCTAGAGACACTGCAAAACGAACTGATCGGCATCTTGACTCCGGCCATCGACGATCAACTATTCTACGCAATGACCGGCTACCGCACCCTCGGCGAACCGCCCGCACCCCGTGCCCAGCACCTTTCAGAGGCCGAACTTTCTCTCTATCGCGATCTGGCCGAGTTGCAGGAAGGGACCACTACGGCCACGCGCCTGCTGGCCAGTGCCTTCAACCTGTCGGACGCGCGCCTGCTAGAGCCCTTACAGGAGCGCTTCAACTCCACAGTCGACGGCATCGAACGAAAACTCGCCGCACTCGGCGCAGGCCCCTTGCACAGCACACTTGACCGCCAGACGCCCAAAGTTGGCTTCCGCATCGAGCGCGCCTACTTGCATAGCGAACTCGACCCGACCTTTAATCGCCTGTTCGACTTGGGCCGAGGGGACGAGAAGATCTTCGCTCTGCGCGCCTCGGAACTCCAGGTCGTTGAACAGCAACGAACACTGCTCGACCGCAACCGCAACTTGTCCATTGAACTAGTCGCCGAGGTCGAAGGGCTAGTGAACACAGCCCGCGGGAGCGCGCAGGAGGCCACGCAAACCTCCACCCAAGCCATCTTCACTGGCCGCAAGCTCCTGCTCGCTATTAACGCGGTCGGCATCGCCGGAGCGATCCTGATCGCTTGGCTGCTCGTCGGCCGGGTGCTACTGCGCCGTCTCGAATTTCTGTCGAACCGAATGCGCCGGATGGCGGAAGGCGACCTAGAGGCAAAGATCGAGATGCCCGGGCGCGACGAGGTTGCAGACATGGCCGCGGCCCTCGAAATCTTCCGCCACAACTCGTTGGAGGCCCAGCGGCTCAACTTGGTGGAAAAGCTGGCCGCCGACTTGGAAGAGAAAAATGCCACGCTCGAAACGGTGCTTGCCGACCTACAGCAGGCGCAGGATCAGATCGTCATGCGCGAAAAACTAGCTGCACTGGGCGAACTCACTGCGGGCGTGGCGCACGAAATCCAGAATCCCTTGAACTTCGTGAAGAACTTCGCGGAGGTTTCAGAGGAACTGTTAGAGGAATTGCAAGAGGTACTAGAAGAAGAAGGCCTACAGATAAACGACGAGCAGCGCGATCTAATGAGCGAGATCAAGGGCGACTTGACCGACAATCTCGGGCGCATCCGCCACCACGGCGACCGCGCCAATCGCATTGTCCGCGACATGCTGCAGATGGGCCGAGGGTCGGGCGAGGCACGGGCCACGGATATCAACGCCCTGCTCGAAGAACACGCCCGTCTCGCTTTCCACAGCGCCCGAGCGACCAATGCGGATTTTCAACTCGACATCAAGGAGGAGTTAGACGAGGAGGTGGGGGAGTTAGACGTGGTCCCGCAGGATTTGGCCCGCGTCTTTCTAAACATGGTGAGCAATGCCTGCTACGCCACCAACGAGAAACGGAACGCTCCAGAGACGATATCCGACTACGTTCCCACGCTCTGGATCAGCACCCAGCGAACACCCGATCAAGTCGAAGTCCGCATCCGCGACAATGGGAAGGGGATCCCGCCGGATGTCGTCGACAAGATCTTCAACCCATTCTTTACGACTAAGCCGACCGATCAGGGAACCGGGCTCGGGCTCGCGCTGTCCAACGACATCGTGCGCGAACACGGGGGCACCATCAAGGTCCACTCCGAGCCTGGAGAATTTACCGAGATGACCATCGAGCTGCCTGCGGTGCGGCCGTCAGCCCTGCAATCAGCCGAAGCCAATCCAGACGCGACGACGACGCCCTCTTCAGTTTAATTACGACAGTGCGGCGAGTGCCTCTTCTTCGGAGGCGTGGATCGCAATGATCTTGTCAAAACCGCTGATTTCGAAAATTTCCCGTATCGGCTCCGAAAGCGAGCATAGCGCGAACTGAGCACTGCGCTGCTGGAGCGTTTTGGCAATCAGCAGAAACGTCCGCAGGCCCGCACTGCTGATGTAGTTGATGGCCGCCAAATCCACGAGCACCGCGTTGCTGTCCGTGCCAATCGCTTCGCTTAAGGCCTCGTGGAAGTCGCGGGCATTGACCCCATCGATGCGGCCTTCGGGCTTGGCGATTAATACGCCGTCCTTCTGTTCGGTATTCACTTGATCTCCTACCTTTCTAAATGGTATGCACCAGTTGCTAGCCGGTTATGAATTGTTCCGAATTTGGTCAACGTCGTCCTGATCGGGCATGAGCACAAACTCAGGATACGCTTCGATTCCGAGCTCTGCGGTATCCTGGCCGAGTTCTTCAACGATTTGCGACACCCGCACCCCCATTGTCTTGTCTAGAACAAACCACGCGAGCCACGAAGCCGCAAACGCGAACGCGCCCACCGCCAACACCCCGATGAGTTGGACGCCAAAGTTGCCACCGGCTGCAATGCAGACCGCCAAGGTCCCCCAAACGCCGGCGAACAAGTGGGCCGGAATCGCACCGACAACGTCGTCTAGCTTGACGACCTCCAACAACTTCATCGCGCCGACGCACACCACGCCGCCTATAGCACCAATTACGAGCGACCAGTGGTGATCGACGATATCTGGTCCGGCCGTAATGGAGACGAGGCCGCCGAGCGCGCCGTTGAGGACGCCGAGCAGATCGATGCGTCCTAAGATCGGCCGCGATACGATGAGAGCAGCTATGACGCCGGCTGCTGCCGCAAGGTTGGTATTCACGAGCACATGGCTCATGGCGACGGCATCGAGCGCGCTCGACAGCGCGAGCTGCGAGCCGCCGTTGAAACCGAACCACCCAAGCCACAAAATGAAGACGCCCAAAGTCACGGCCGGGATGTTGGAAGGTGCCGTGGCCTTGACGCTGCCGTCGGCGCGAAATTTCCCGTGCCGCGCCCCGACGACGAGTGCGCCGGCGAGCGCAGCCCAACCTCCGGTCGAATGCACGATGGTAGAGCCAGCGAAATCCTGAAACCCCATGGCACTCAGCCAGCCACCACCCCAAGTCCAAGCTCCGACGATGGGGTAGATAATTATGGTCAACACTACCGTAAAAGCAAGAAACGCCCACAGCTTCACCCGCTCGGCCAGCGTGCCCGATACAATAGAAGCGGTTGTCGCCACAAAGACCATCTGGAAAAACCAGTCCGACATGGTGGCATGGCCGGCCTTTGTCACGGCTGCTGCGGCCGCGGCCTCACCGGACACCAGCTTGAGTTCATCCCCCGAAGGCCCGTATAAAAACTTGAGCGTGCCGATCCAGCCTTCCTGCACAGCGGTGTACATGAGGTTGTACC
>JAPOYQ010000503.1 GCA_026706505.1 Gemmatimonadota bacterium | reverse complement strand
CCCAAGCATCCCAAGTGGAACCGCGCTTGTTCATGACGTTGGGCGCGTATCCAGTCAGGCGGTGGCGGTGCGGCCAAGGGCCGAGATAGCCGTCTGCGTCTTGGTGGGCGATGAGCCGAGCAACGAAGGTTTTGAGATGTCTTTTCAGCGCCGGGTCGCCGGTCAGCCGCAGGATTTGCACGGCACTCGTCAGGTATTTGCCAGCAAATTCCCCGGCCCAAGGAACTTGGTCGCGGTAGGGTTTGCGGTCGCGGTCGGCAAACATGTCCAAGATCGCCGGATTGGCTGCGGGCGCGATGAGCAGCCACTGCTCGGTGACTCCGCGCAAGTAAGCTGCAAAAGGACCGTCAAAGGCGTAGCGGGTGCGGGACAAGCGGGTCATTGTTGGTTGCATAGCCTCTTACTCCGGGTGTGCAGCTATGTTGCGCTTTGAGCTATCTCACCGCTGCGGGTGGCACTTCTCGCCGGTAGCGGTGTTAGATAATTTGACAGCCCGTTTAAGTCCCGCTTTTTTGCCTATCCAACCTCGTACTTCTAAACGGAGCCTCATCATGCAACGCGCTTTGCCTCTTCTCGCCCTCTTGTTAACTCTGCCACTCGCCGCCCACGCCTTTGATGGAAGACGCGAGGGTTTTCTGTTCGGTTTGGGCCTTGGGCCGAGCTACCAGTCCATCGAGCAAGAGTGGCTCATCGACGGTAAACCTTCCCGGCACAAGAACAGCGACTCGGCATTCGGGATGGCCCTTCAACTCGGCTACGGCCTCACTGATCACCTCGTCTTAGGCTGGATCTTGGACTTAGGCGGCGACACCAACGCCGACGAAACCAAGCTCCTCGGCAAAGCGGTCGCCAAGGGCAACACCAGCTTTGAGATCGACGGCTTTAGCGCGACCTATTTCTTCAAAAAACGCGCCCCATCGCCTTTTGTCGAAGCCGTCATCGGCACCGCGCGCTGGGACGATGGAGGCGACAACGTCCTCGATGGCCTCGGACTGGCCGGCAGTATAGGCTACGAGGTGCGCAAGAACTGGATGGTCAAAGGCACCGTCGGCTGGGGTGCGCCAAGCGCCGAGGCTGCGATCGGCGACCAAGCGATCAAAGCCGAGGTCACGGGCTTGATCATCGCCTTCAACGCCAGCTATCTCTGGTACTGAACAGGCTCACTCCTGCTCTTCCATCTGGTCGTAGAACTGGACGATCTTGCCCCGGTCTTCAGAGGCGTTAAAAGCCATGCCGGCTCGTGGATGCTCGTTGAGCAAGCCGGTGATCATGTAGGGATAGTCGTAGCCCCACAGTAGCTTGGAGCGCAGCGGCTCAACGTGCTCCTCAATGCACTTGAGCACTGGGCGCAAGCGGAATTTTGGGTTGTGCAAAAAGCCCAACAAAAGCTCCATCTGGCAATTGCCCGCGCCGCGGCCCAAGCCGGCAAAACTCGCGTCCGCGCAATTGGCCCCCAGCACTACGGCTTCAATGGTATTGGCAAAGGCCAGTTGCCGATTGTTGTGGGCGTGGATCCCGACCTCGATCGAGGTACCCTCGCAGTATGCGAAAAACATGTTGCACAACGCGCGGATCTGCTCGCTGTAGAGCGAGCCAAAGCTATCGACCACATACACAGCCCCCACGTCCGAGTGCACCAGCATCTCCAGCGCGCTCTTGACCTCGGATTCCGGCACAGTGGAAACGGCCATTAAGTTTAGGGTCGTCTCATAGCCCTTGTCGGAGGCATCTTTGACCATGTCCAATGCCAGCGGCATCTGGTGGATATAGGTGGCCACGCGGATCATGTCCAACACGCTTTCAGACGCCGGCAGGATGTCCGTCTTGTAATCGCTCTTTTCGGCGTCGGCCATGGCCGCCAACTTCAGCGAGGTGTTATTGTCGCCGACGATGCGGCGGACGTCCTCTTCGCGGCAGTGCTTCCACGGCCCAAACTCGCCGGGCGGAAATTGCTCCCGCGAATTGACATAGCCGATTTCCATGTAGTCAATCCCGGCCTCGACGCAGGACTCGTACACGCCTCGGACTACCTCGTCAGTGAACTGGTGGTCGTTCATCAAGCCGCCATCGCGGATTGTGACATCGACGACCTTGATTTCCTCCCGGTACCCGAGCCAATTGTCGGCCCAGGTCGCGCGGTTTGCTTCGCTCATTACTCGCTCCTGTTTATGTGTAACTCAAGTATTGTCGAAAGGATATATACTGCGTCACAACTGGCAAAAGGTCAAACCAGCAAGACGGCCAAATCGTTAGACTTGGGAGCAATCACGCTTCCTCTACGGTTATTGCGCGCAGCTTGTCCGCGTCGATCTCCACGCCCAAACCCGGCCCTTCAAACGGATACAAGTAGCTGCCCTCGGCCCGCACCCTTTCCACGGCTGGCGACGCCGTGTACAGCACTGGCCCCATTGGGTCGCAGGGCAAGTTGGTGTTGGGCATGGCGATGCCGACGCTAACCTGCGCCGACACTCCCAGCGTCGATTCTTGGTCGGTGCCGATCAAGCAACGGAACCCAGCCGCCTCCGCTAGGGCAAAAAGCCGGCGGATATGAGTCGGGCCGCCGCAGACGCAGGCGACGTTAAAGGCCGTACAGGCCCTCTTTTCAATGGCTTCCATTCCCAGCTCTAGGCTGTTGATATGCCAACTCACCGGCAGGTCAACGCGCCGCACAAATTCGGCCGAGACCCGCAGACTGCGCGAGGGCTGCTCAAAGTGATAGGGCGCGTGGTGGCGGAGGACATCGGCATAGCGGATGGCCGTCTCCCACTCGGTGAAGCGCCCGGAAAAGTCGATGGACTTGAGCTTGAGCCGGTCGTCGAAGCGGCGTTTGGTCTCGTCTAAGAAGCGGTCGTCGAGCGCGCTATCGCCCGACACGTAGTAGCGAAACAGGTGGTGGCCCAAGTCGAGCAGCCGCTGGAGGTAGCCCAGCGTGCGCTCGAAGTCCTCTTTTACCTGCCAGCCAAAGATCGGATAACAGCAATAGAGCTTCTCCCGCATCTTGCCGCCCAAAAGCCGATAGGCCGGCACCCCTTGGGCCTTGCCGTGGAGATCGTAAAGCGCCAAGTCAATCGCCGAGGCGAGGTGGAGGTTGGTTACCGAGCTGTGGAAGGCGTGACCGCGCAACAGCTCGTTGATCTCGGTAATGGCCCCAGCGTCCCGCCCCACCAACAGCTCGTTGTACTGCCGGGCAATGGCCGCCAAATCCTCGGCGCGGCTGTCGGACGCCTCGCCCCAGCCGACCGGGCCGTCATCGACAAAGACCTTGACCAGTACGTGCCCGGAGATGTGGCCGTAGTAGCGCGGGGTCTCTATCTGAATGGTTTCTACTTTGGTGATTTTCACGCCTAGCTCCTTTGCAAGCGGCCCAACGCCGCGAGTAGATCGTCGATTTCGGCCTCAAGTAAGAAAAAAGCAATGCTGACGCGCAAGCCTCCGTGAGCAGGGCGCTACATCGGCGACGATCCATAGGCTGGTGGTGATTCAGACAGGAGCACGTGTGAGCGAGCCACCATCAATACACCATTTCCCGGTAGCTCTGCGCGATCTTCTCAATCGCCACGACGTACGCCGCAGTGCGCAGGTCATGCACCTTGTCATGACGCAAAAACACCTCGCGCAGCTCGTTGTACGCCTGCCGCATGGTGTCGTCTAGGCCAGATCGCACCAGGTCCAACTCATCGGCTCCGCGCATCAGGTCGTGCCGCTGGGTTTCGGGAAGGGGGTTGCCAACCGCTGTCTCAATGGCCTCGACGATGCGCTGCCCGCGCAGCTCGTCGATGCGCCGGTCCATGCGGCCAAAGCGGATGTGGGACAGGTTCTTGATCCATTCGAAGTAGGAGACTATCACACCCCCTGCATTCAGGTAAGCGTCCGGGATCACCACCTTGCCGCGATCGCGCAGGGTTGCTTCCGCCTCGAAAGTGGTCGGACCGTTGGCGGCCTCGGCGATCAGCCGCGCCTGGATGCGCTCGGCGTTTTCAGTGGTGATCACCGATTCGATGGCCGCAGGGATCAGGATGTCGCAGTCTGCTTCCAGCAAAAAGCTGCCGTCCTCCACGAAATCGGAGTTCCGAAATCCCTGGCCAGCGCCCTTTTCGCGGCGATAGGCGGCGAGCTCCTCGATGTCTAGCCCGTCCCCACACACCACGGCCCCCTCCCGCTCAATAACAGCGACCACCCTGACGCCATCCTCTTCGGACAGAAACTTCGCGGCGTGGTATCCGACGTTGCCCAAACCCTGGATGATTACGCGCTTGCCCTCTAGGTCTCCATCCATCCCGGCCTTCTGCACGTCTTCGGGATGGCGAAAGAATTCCCTGAGGGCGTACTGCACCCCGCGCCCCGTCGCCTCGTTGCGGCCGCGGATTCCGCTCATGTGCACGGGTTTGCCGGTGACACAGGCGACGGCGTTGATGTCGTTGGGATACAGGGTCCGGTAGGCATCTGCGATCCATCCCATCTCGCGCGCGCCCGTACCCATATCGGGAGCCGGCACGTTGAGGCTGGGGCTGATGTAGCCTTTCTTCGCCAGCTCCATTGTGAAATTGCGCGTGATCAGCTCGAGCTCGGCCGCGTCGTAGTCGCGCGGATCGATCTGTAGGGCTCCCTTAGAGCCTCCGTACGGGACGTCGACGATGGCGCACTTGTAGGTCATCAGGGCGGCCAGGGCCTCCACCTCGTCCTGGTCGGCGATTGGCGCATAGCGGATCCCGCCTTTTACCGGCAGGAAGTGCTCGCTGTGGACGGCACGCCAACCGGTGAAGACCCGAAACTCGCCCCGTATGTGAACGGGGAAGCTGACCTGGAACACGGAATTGCACGTCCTGATCTGGTCGGCGAGTCCCGGCTCAAGCTCCATCGCAGCGGCGGCCGCCTCAAACATCCGGTCGACGCTGTCCTTGAACGAATTCCTCTGCCCCTTCAAACCGGACCTCGCAACACCTCTTTTTTCTGCATGTCTCCAACCCCTATTCTTCGATGATAGATAGAGTTCGGTTTCTCCATGCCGCGTAATATATGGGGATCGCGCTACGCCAGACAAACACAGTTTGCCCGCCTGACGCGGATTTTCTACTCTTCTACTCCGCACTGATTCGAATGTACCCTGAACACAGTTTCGCTTCGCTAAAAACGCACATGGCTATCCCCAAGTTCTTCCGACCCGTTCCCGAACTCAACGACGAAGAGCGCCAGCGCGGGTTGGGCAACATGACCCGGCAGGCAATCTCAGCGTCGGGTGCCGACGGACTGGCATCCGGCGGGTTTCTCGCCTCGTTCGCCCTGATTCTCGGAGCGTCCAATTTCCACATCGGCATCATGACGGCCATCCCGTTCATCGTGCAGCCCTTGCAGCTAATCGCAGTGCTCGCCATCGAGCGACTGCGGCTGCGAAAGGCCGTCGCCGTCACCGCCTACTTCCTCGCGTACGCGACCTGGATCCCGATCGCGCTGCTCCCCTTTCTGATTGATGTGCCCAATCCAAGCGCCGTGACCCTCATGCTCGTGTTCATCGCACTGCGAGGCATAAGCAACGCCTTCGTGAACGCGAGTTGGAACGGCTGGCTGCGCGACCTCGTGCCGCAAGATCTGCTGGGCAAGTTCTTCGCCCAGCGTCTGCGGGTGGCAACGATTGCCTCGGCGGTGTCGGGGCTTATTGCGGCTCTCTACATCGACTGGTGGAAGGCATCCGGCCCGAGTGATGAGATCTTCGCCTATTCGTACGCAATGCTGTTCGGCAGCGTCGTGCTGGGATTCGGTGCCGTCGGGTTCATGGCGCGCATGCCGGAGCCACAGATGGTCGTCCCGGCAGGCGAACGTCCCTCGGTGTTCAGCAGCCTCGGGGCACCATTCCGCGACCGGAACTTCCGGCAACTGATCAAGTTCCTGTTCATGTGGAACTTCGTCGCTCAGCTAGCGGTACCCTTCTTCACCGTTTACATGCTGACCAAGCTCGGCATGAACCTGACGTGGGTCGTGGGGCTAGGCGTGCTGAGCCAGCTCGCCAACGTCCTCTTCCTGCGAGTCTGGGGGCCGTTCGTCGATCAGTTCGGCAGCAAGGTGGTGCTGTCGCTCTCCTCGTCTCTCTACTTCCTCGTCATCCTCGGCTGGACCTTCACTACGCTGCCCGAAAAACACGCCTTCACCGTGCCCCTGCTCGTGGCCCTGCACATGCTGATAGGGATCGCAAGCGCCGGCATCAACATCTCGACGACAACAATCCGCATGAAGATGGCACCGCAGGCCCAGGCCATGACCTACCTGACGGCTGCATCCTTAGCGGCCAGCCTCGGCGCAGGCATCAGCCCCCTGCTCGGTGGTGCTTTCGCCGACTTCTTCAGCGTGCGTCACCTCGAAATCGCAGTGCAGTGGGTCGATCCAGTGCGCACCATCGGTTTTCCCGCAGTCTTCCTGACCGGCTTCGATTTCCTGTTCGTCATCGCCTTCGTCCTCGGTCTCTTCACCCTCGGCGTACTGGCGGGCATCCGGGAGGAGGGAGAAGCAGAAAGTAAAGTCGTGATGGACGAACTCGTGTCGCAGACGCGCCAGAACCTGCGGGTGCTGACCTCTGTCCCGGGTTTGAGCTTCGTAGCAAACTTTCCAGTGGAGTCGCTGCGCCGGCTGCCTCCCATACCCGGACTTGATGTGGCCGTCGGCGTCACTTCCTACCAGCTATCCTCCACGATCAAAGCCACTGTCGAAGGACTCAACTACGGGCAGGTGCGAGCTGGCCAATTGACTGCACAAGTCAGACAATCGGTCGAAAAAGCAACTGACGCGGTAGAGCAGATCGGCAAGCAGGGTGCCGAAATAGCGACGGGCGCAACCGAAGGAGCCATGTGGGCGGCAGCGGACGTCGCAATGGAAGTGGGGCGCGTCGCAGAGGAAGCGATGCAGGGCACCATGCAGGCACTCGCCAAAACCGCGACCGATCCGCTCGACGCACTGCGCGGTGCAACGCACGGCGTCATCCAAGGGGCGAGCGAGGCTGGGTTACACGTGGGCAACGCCGTCAGACACGCGGTGAAGGCAGCGCGCGAAGCGGCCGCTGATCTCGGCGTTTCAGAGCAGCAGGCAGGGAAGGCGGCGGCACAGGCAGCCGTCGAATCGGCTGCCCAGCTCGGCAAGGAGGTAGAGACCGAAGTCGTCGACGCCGTCCTGCACGAACTGATGGACGATACCGACACGGGCTCCACAGAGGAGACAGCCTCCGACGATCCCTCGAAACAACAGAGCGAAAACGGTTCTTAGGTCGTAGAGCGGCCCCCAAAGCCGTAAGTGCCATTATTGAGACCAGCTAGCGAATATACAGGCATCAACCATGATCCACACTCTCCCCTGCGCCCACTGCCCGCTGCGCCATGAGCCGTCCGCCCAACGTAGAAGGCGAGATGATCTCATCGACGCTTATACTCTGCACTTTGGCGATATTCTCCTCGTCCTCAATGCGCACGACAATGCGGAGCTTGTGCTGTTCCCCGGCTTCGCGCAGGGCGCGGGCAGTAAGAGCCACTAAAGTATTGGTGGCGTCCGAATCCGTGGCTGCGATCACTGCGGTAGCACTGGACAGATTGGCCTGCTCCAACACGGCTCGCTCCGTGGGGTCGCCTTGTAGAACGTCCAAGCCACTGTTTTTGAGATGTACGACAAAATCTTCGCGCTCGTCGATGATGAGGAAAGGCACCTGTCGCGTTCGCAATTCATCGACGATGCTCTCGGTTACTTTGGTATAGCCGCACACTACTATGTGATCCACGCTCTTTTGAAATTTGCTCACGACAGCGAATACTCCTTTTAGCCGGTTCTCGATCAGCGGTCCCAGCAATACGGTTAAGGCCGTGATGAACGATCCAATGCCAATGCCCATCGTGGAGATGGCGAACCATTTGGCGTTGGTACTCTGGGGCAGTATATCCCCGTATCCTAGGGTGCTATACGTGACGACTGTGAAATAAACTGCGTCTGTCCACGTCTCGATACCACTGAATTCGGCGCGCAGTAAATACGCCCCACCAATGCCGTAGGCCAACGCGAAGATGATCGACAAAACAGCAATCACTTCGGCATAGCTCCAGCGGTGGCGCTCGCTGTGGCGCGTGAATTCAGCGCGCAATAGCCCCAAAAGTACCAAGCCCGCTGCCGACAAGATACAGTTCCGCAATGGCAGTCCTTGGTATAGATGGGACAAAACGTTGAGCAGCAGCGCCACCACGGCCCAGTTGCGAGCGCGCCGTCGCCGCTCGGCCAACCCCTTGCCTAAAACGATGAATACAACGCCTAAGAAAACCGCCACGAAACCACCCAACTGCGGGGCAGGTACCACTTCCAGATAGCGGCGCATTTCCCCCAGTTCGACAGCCAGATACCGGTCGAGGTGAAAGATCTCGCCTAAGCCCATGGCCAAGGTGTAGAAGCCGTTGGCGACCATAAAGGCAGCAACGAGATACGGCACATATCGCCATATAAACGCCTTCATAGTTTGCTCTCATACTTCAAACCGTTTATAGCCATTTCTCGCTCCAAGCGTAGCCCAGCCCCACTTGCAGTTCCGATTTGACGGCCAGCGCTTGAACTTGACTGTCGCGGTGCAGGAACAAGTTGGCGTCGAGGGTAGCGGCCAGATTGCCCAGCAGCCGGATGCGTAGGCTGTTGAAATTCTGCAGCGACAGCGTACTCCTTTGCCTTACTCCCCAAAAGAATTTGGCCTGGGAGGACACGACATTACCCGGACGCAATTTTTCTTTGTACTCGGGTGCTATTTCTAGTCCCATTACATTAGTCGCTTGGACGTGGTCTCTTTCCACAGCCAGACCGATACGGACGCCGGCATCCGAGCCAAATTTTTTATGCAACCCCCCTTTGAACCGCAGCGCAAGGGGATGTTTCTCTCCCGAAGCGGCTGTCCATACCGTGTTAATGTCGAGCCCTAAAAAAGGAGCGAGCCCGCGCTGCGACCAAGTGTAGATCACGTCCCCTTCCAAACGGTCCACGGCCTCGCGGAGGCTGCTGCGGGCGCGCAACTGGCCAAAACCAGAGCGCAGCAGGGCGACCAGTGTGCCCCGCTGGCTCTCGTAGCTGGTGCGGCTCTCGAACTGGCCATTCCAGGCCAAAGCGTCATGTCCACCTAGAAAGGAGACGCCGCTGTAGCGGCTAGCCGAGGCGTCGAGAGTTGTATGTGACAGCGAGCCGTTGAGCTTGGTGCTGTTCTTCCAAACGCTCCGTCCGCCCTGCCGCACGCCGTCCCAGCGCCCCAAGTTGGTGTATCTACGGATGTGCTCTTCCAGCATCTGCTTCAGCGTAATCCAATCTCCCGATTCCATATCTAGGGCCTCCTCTTTCGTCCAATAGCTATCCCCCCCAGAGGCTAGATACGAAGTAGTGGCCACTTGGTACTTCTCCTCTGGCACTAGAGGCCGACCGCCAATCAAGCTGGCCTGGACATCGTACCCCGAAAAAACTAGTCGCTGACTTCCCGCGGTCCGCTTGGCGCTGCTATCGGCCATAGCTTTCAACTGGCTCCCCAGCACCTCCACGCGAACTAGGACATCATCGTAGCGCACTAGGTTGGCCAGCGTTCCTAGCTGGATATCGCCATCCAAGGTTAGGCTCCGCAGGGTTCCTTGGTTGATCACGCTCACTTCGGTGTTCAGTCGCGTGCAGATCAGATCAGCCACCCATTGGGCCGCGTCCTCAATGGGTTCATTGGTGTTGCCAAGCTGCTGTTGCTGGACTTGCTGTACGGCTTCCTCCTGCTCGTCAATAAGAGACGCTACGGTCCGGTTTTGGGGAACCTCGGGGCTTATAGGCACTAGCCGAGGCTGCACATCCACCAAGATGACCTCGTCTCCCTCTCGGCGCACAGTCATGTCTACCTGTCCCAAGAAAGCTCCCCAGCCTGGCGTGGAGACCAAATACCCGCCCCCGGCAAAGCGCACCGCATGTTCGCTAGCACCTCTGCGGATTTCTCGGCCAAAGCCTCCGGCGATGAACAGATCCACTTGTGGGAAAGCCCGCACCAGATCGCGAGCCTCCTGAGCGCTCATGTGGACCAAAATCACTTGCAGATCCGCCTGCCCTGCCGGGCCGTCCAACAAAGTCTTCAAAACCAAGTGAGGGGCGTCGATGTTCAAAGCGGGATTTTTCACAGGGTTGATCACTTTTAGCGTCTGGGGCGAGAGCAGGCCGATGAGGGCAATCTGTAGTCCGGCCCGCTCCAAGAGGACAAAGGGTGTAAATAAGGCCGTGCTGTCCGATGCTACCCGCACATTGCTACTTAGGATATTGAAATTCGCCTCGCTAGCGCGGACGCGAAGGGAGTCGAGGCCATAGTCAAATTCGTGGTTTCCTACCACCATGGCATCATAGCCCATCGCGTTCATCAGTTGCACTACCATCTGACCGGCGTCCACACCAGCGAGGGGAGAATCGCCCAAAGCATCGCCCCCGTCCACGATCAGGATGGAGTCGGCGCGGGTACTCCGCTGCTCCGCTATCAGGTAGGCCAAGCGGGCAAAACCGCCCCAGTCGGCTTCGTCGAAATAAGGCTCTGGAAGTAGTCGTCCCAGCAGATCATTGGTGTGCAGGATGGTCAACCGATGCTCGCTTTCTGCGGCAGCGGCTGCACTCCAGATCAGGACCATCAATAAAGTACGCCACCAGACCGTGTAGGCACCCCAATTGAGGCGCAATTCGAGCCTGTTCAAACTATCTACCCCCGCCGAAAAAAGTGATTAGACGATTCCGAATTACTCGATTGCGACCGGCTCGCTCGCATGAACGAACAGCACGTCGTTTGTCCCGTAGTAGCGCTGGAGGGCTTGCTTGGCTTCGCCCGATTTGATGTCGTCATCGGTCAGACCAGCGATGACCAAATCGGCTTTAGAAGATCGGAGGGTCACCTCCTGCTCAAGGGCTTCGTGGGTCGTACAAGGAACCGAGGTCACATTCTGCCTAGAAATCGGCAGCCGTCCTTCCGTCATCAACTTGGACAGCTTGTTTGTCTCGCGTTCTCCGTTTTCAGAGTCGAAGCACACAAAAAGCCGAATCTCGGCGTGTCTCCACTCCCGATGCCCCACGATGATGTACGCCAAAAGTAGCATCAGCGGAGCGTTGACCAGATTCTCCTCAGTTACC
>JAPOYQ010000394.1 GCA_026706505.1 Gemmatimonadota bacterium | reverse complement strand
CCATTTGGGTTGGAACGAGGCGGCCGACCTGATCGTCAAGGGGCTGGAGCAGACGATTGCGAACCGGGTCGTCACCTACGACTTTGCGCGGCTGATGGACGAGCCGACCGAGGTCAAGTGCTCGGAGTTCGGCGCAGCAATCATCGAGAACATGTAGTGGCCGACGAGCTGACTCACCTCGACGAGCAGGGCCGCCTCAAGATGGTCGATGTAGGCGGCAAGGAGCCGACGGCGCGGCTGGCGCGGGTGCGCGGCGAGATCCGCATGGACCGCGCGACGGCGCAGCTAATCGCTGAGAATAAAGTCGCCAAGGGTAGCGTCCTAGAGGCGGCGCGACTGGCCGGCATCATGGCCGCCAAGCGCACGGGAGAGTTAATCCCCTTGTGCCACCCACTCAACCTCACGGCGGTCAGCGTGGATTTGCATGTCGGCGAAGATCGGGTCGAAGTCGAGGCCGAGGCCAAGATTGACGACCGCACGGGCGTGGAAATGGAGGCTTTGGTGGCGGCAAGTACGGCGCTTTTGACCATTTACGACATGTGCAAGAGCGTCGATCGCGGGATGGTGATTTCCGAGTTGCGGCTGATGGAGAAGCGGGGAGGGCGGAGTAGGACGTGGGTGCGGGAAGAGGAGTAGGTTGAGCGAAAGTTGCGGCGTTTGACAGCGCCGTCTCAATAAACCACGTGGACCGGAAAGATTTCCTCTTCGGCTCCCCGGTCCGCCGCGATCTTGATCCGGCACAGATAGATCCCCGGTGGCACCAACTGCCCGCGTTCGTCGCGGCCGTCCCAGGCGAAATTCCACTGACCGGCCTGCCCTAAATCGCTTCCGGCGCGTCCGCGCAACGCCCCCGCCAAATCGTAGAAGGCGATGTCTAGCCGCCGCTCTGCCAATATCCGCAAGAGCACGAAGCGGCCTTGGAGTAGGTCGTTGACTCCGTCGCCGTTCGGAGTAAAAACGCGGGCTATCTGCACATCGTTTATTAACCGGTGGCCGGCTGATTGCAACGAGACGCGCGCCGTGCCGCTGGCGACTAGCTCGGTGGCGTCCTGCGCTTCCGCATCGACGCGCTGGAAAAAGCCTTCAGCATCTGTCGAAGAACGAGCAAAAGCAGGAAAGAGAATTCCCTCGCGGAAGGTTTGCGAGGCGAATTGTACCTCGACCAAGGCGTGGACATCCGGGGACAGATCGGCGTTAAGCGAGGTGGGGAAGCGCAAATAGAGCGAGTCGGGACCGGTCGGCAGAATCGCTATGGTCTGGCCGTCGGCGTCTTGTAAGCGTCCGTCGGGTCCGAGCGCGAAGGCTTGATCAAAATGAGTCTTGAGGACGCGGGTCGAGAAAATCGCGAGATCGAGATCTGACGCCTGCCGCTCGACCTCGACCCGGCCTATGCGCACGCCCAGCGGCTCGGCCGCTTGGGGGGCGATGATCAATATCTCATCGACGCCATCGCGAACGGTCGGATCGTCGGGGTCGGGCGCGGCAAGGCGCGCGAAATATGAAAAATGCTGCGGGGTCAGCGGATTGATGCCGCGCGGGGGACTATAGTCCTCGGGCGCGGTATCGAGGTCGCCGATGGGCCGCGTCGTGCCCTGCGAGTTCAAAAGCGCCAGTTCCCCTGCCAGTTCCAGCGCCAGCGGCGGTGCCAGATCAATGTGGAAAGAGCGAATTCTCGCCGTCTTAAAGGGATTTTCTGAAGAGATCTTGAAGCGAATCTGGACGAATTTGCGCGGGCTAGGCGAGGTGATGGCGGCCTCGCTGCGGCCGGCGGTGGGCTGGTAGGTCTCGCTCCACTCGCTCCAGCCGACAAACGCTAGTTCGCCGTCCTTGTCAAAGCTGGAGCGCGGTGCGCGGCGAAGTTTGCGACCGTCCTCGTCCACCAGACCGTCGCCATCGTTGTCGATCAGGTCAATCCGATCCTCGTCCGTGAGGCCGTCGCCGTCGTCGTCGGTGCGCGAGGCGTGTTGCTGGCTGGCGGGCAGGGTCTGCCAGATGTCCCAAGCCGTCCACTCCAAGGCGATCTCGTCGTAAACCTCTTTTGTCACTTCCGTGCGCTCTTCGTTGCCAGCAACGGTCACGACCTGATAGTATGTAAAGTTGGTGTCTGTCTGATCCGAGGTGCGGGTCTGAATATCGAGGCGGATTTCGGGGTGCTGATCCAACGGCTCGATGCGCTCGACGGTCTGGCCGGAGAGGGGGTCTTCCTCTCGTATGACGGCGTCGGCGCTCCACGCGATCCGCGGCAAGGTCTTGCGGATGAAGTTGCCGCGGGCGTCGGTGAGGCGGATCGGCGGCGAGTGCAGCGAGATATCGACTGGGTAGCCAACGCCGTGGAGTTGCATTTCAGCGAGGCGGGCACCGCTGCCGGGGCTGAGCAGGTTGCGGATTTGCACGAAGCGGATCTTGCGCGGTGCGAACTCCTCGCCGAACATCAGCACTCTCGGCTGTCGGTTGTCGAAGCGCTCCGCGCTGATGATGTCGTGCCACTGCAGGGCCTCTTCGAGCTGGACGAAATCCTCGGCGGTATCTAGTTGCACGGGTTTAAGTTGGGTCCCGTCGGAGACTAGAAAGCCGTGGCCGGCGAAGGCGGAACCGCTGCGTTGGCGGCGCATCACCGCGTAGAGGCCATCGACCCAGAAGGTTGCGCCTAAGTCCAGCCACATGGTGCCGCGGACGATGGTTGGATCGTAGCCCCAGGCCGTCCATTCGGTCTGGTAGAGTCCATCGGTGGCTTGATTGGGCGTACCCCTACCTCCTATTTCGTAGGAGTCTCCGGCGCGCTGTCGCGGATTGCGGGCTAGGTTGTCTCCTTTGGTCCAGACCTGTATTTCGGCGACGCGCGGCACTTCGCGCTCGAAGTAGCGGATAGGTCCCCGTTGCACTTCGGACACGTCATTGAAATAGGTGTCCTCGTCGATCTCGATGAGAAAGCCTCCTGCCGTCAAACGCTGGTGGACCACTGCGCCGCGCCGCTCGGGCGATAACGCCTGATAGGTGCCGAAGCCGGAGTCCCCCTCGCCGATGAAGCGGTGGCGTTCGAGATCGGACTCAGTAATCTTCAGGCGTATGTACTGAAGAAAAGATCCTTGCAGGTCCGGCTGACCGTCCAGATTGAAGTCGGCGCGCAAAAGAGGTGCTATGGGGTAGGATTGCCGCACTAGGCCATCGGCTTCGGGAGGGGCCAAGTCCGTCGCTTTGGTCTCCGCTACCAGTGAGAAACTGAGACTATTGCCGTCGGGAAAGGGGAATGGCTCTCCGAGGGAGACGAAGAGCGAGAAAGCCTTGGGCGCATCTCCGGCGGGGAAGGAGACGGTGATGCTGTCGGCGAAGGCTAGACGGCCGAGGTCGACTAGCAATTCCCAGTTGCGCAACCCCGCAGCGGAAAAGTCCGCGGCAGCAGGTTCCCAGAAGGTGTCTAGGTCGCCGTCGATGAGCCGCGACGCGATTCGGTCATTGCTCCGCGCGGTAGCCCCCCCTTGTACGGTCTCCCCGTTGGTGCGCACGGCATCGACGTAGCTAAATTGCCCAGCGGCGAGCGTGGCGTTGGCCACTGTCGCGACGAGCCGGGGCTGCACTGCGTCGTCCGAGAACAAAAATAAGCCGGTAGAGTCGGCCCGCTCGTTGAGGGTGCGCACTACGTCGTTTTGAAAGATCCACTCGCGCCAGTGCTCATTGCGATCGACGCGGATGGCGTCTGCGGTCAGGCGGTATCCCTGGCCGCAGACGGCCGTGGCGGGGAGCAAGATGGAGAGGATCAGGCGCGTCATTATGCTCTTAGTACACCAGCGAGAGGACGCCGAGCGCCTCGGTGGACGTCTGGTCAACTGCGACTTGCAGGTGGTAGAGGTAGAGGCCCGGCGCTAGGAGATGGCCCGCTGCGTCGCGGCCGTCCCACTTGAGTTTTGTCTGACCCGCCGTGCGCGATACCGGACCTACGCGGTGCACCCTGCGTCCCGACAGGTCGAGGATTTCCACCGCAACGTCGACTTGGTCCAAGACCAGAAAGAGGTCGAAGGCGAATTCGATCGCGTCGTTTATGCCGTCGCCATTGGGCGTAAAGGGGTTGGGGGCGGCTTGGATCTGCAGGCGGTGGGCTTGGATATCATCGACGACGACCAGCGTCGCGTTGGTAGCTACTTCCTGCACTGCGTCGCCGTCGCGCACTTGCTGGGGAATCGTCGCCTCCCGCGTGGCGAGGCGGTCGTTCCACACCGATCCTGCAAAGCGGGCCGAGCCGCGAAAGAGTCGCGTCTGCAAGCCGATCTCAATGCTTTGGCGGGCCTTGAAGTCGGAGGCATCTAGCAGCGGAAACTTGACCAACAGCCGGGTCTCGCCAGTCTGGGAGTCCGAAACGGTGGTTTGAGCGAACTGGCCGATGACGAAGGGACTGTCCGATTCTGGCTCCAGACGCAGAGGCTCGACCTGGAGCAGCGGGTCTTCGGTGTTGACCCCAGTAGGCACGGCGATTTCCTCCCAAGCCCGGCCATCGAACTTAAAAGTATCGATCCGGGTTGAAGCGTCGGGCACAGTCAATTCGATGCGATTGAACTCCCCTTCTTCCCCATCGGCAAAAAAGGGTCGCAGGAAGTAGCGCAAGGACGCCTCTTCGCCTAGCGCGACGCGCGGCGGAAAGACCTCGGCGACCACACCCCCCGAAATTAGCGGCTCGCCGTAGTCGAATTCGAGATAGTCGAGCGCAACGGCACTCTCGATGGTGCTGTCGAAGAGGATGCGGAACTGCAGATAGCGGGTGCCAGTGGGTAGCGGCAGGGGTACGCCCGCCTCGGACCAGCGCTCTTCGGGGAGGCGCTCGTCGATAAGCCCGTCCTCAAAGCTGAAAGGGGCCGACCAGAAACTCCAGCCCCGCGGACCATCGCTGCCCAAGTCTGGACCGAGTTCATTGTAGCGAAGTTCGGCCTCGGGAATGCGGCCTTGGCGCAGCTTGAGCCAGGAAAAGGCGTCGAGCGGCCGACCGTCCTCGCCGCGGGTATCGATCTCGTTGGCACCGCTGTCGCGGGCGTAGATGTGCGTGTTGGGCGCGTCGCCGGCGCGAAACTGGATGCGTATATCGCCAGCGGAACCCGTTTTGCGTCCCCGCCAGCGGACTTTGCCCCAGTTGACCGGCGAGCCAAGTTGGTCGGGGAACTCGGCCTCGACTACACCGGCGTCATCGAAGAGTTCGAGTAGCTGGCTGTAGCGCCGCGCGCGGGGCGTGGGGGTGCCGACGTCGATGACCTCGGAGGTAAAGGAGGCGTCGCTGGCGAAGCCCTCGCCAAAGAGGCCTACCTCTGCCGTTTCCTTGTAATCAAAATCGGAATCGAGTGAAGCGACATCTAGCCGGCCTATGAGCACGGGCGGGTCGAAGCGCAGGTCCTTGACTGGATCGGTGTGTTCTCGCGTCACAGGGACGAGGATCTTCTTTACTTCGAGGGTCGCCAAAGTGTGGTTGACGGTTGTAGGGTCGCCGTAGACAACGAAGTAGTTGGCGATGGTTGTGACGGGCAGGGTAGGCCGCGGTTGGAAGATGAGGCGATTGATGTGGTAAAAGCCCATCAGGTTGAGGGATGCTCCCCCTCCGTGGATGCCGTAGATACCGGCGACGCGATAGTCGGTGCTGGTCGTGCCGAAGGCGGTGAAGAGATCGCCGTCAACCATCTTGCCGTAGTCGACTCGGTTGATGCCGCCACCCGACCCCGATTTGAAATAGTCTCCCGAAATCGGATCGGCTCGCTCGACGCGTGGGCCGAATTCGCTGGGAATTTCCAGAAAGGGGTTGAGTAACCTACCGTCCGGCCCCACACCGCCGAACTCCCCTTGTAGATAGCGCTCGTTGAGGAGGATAGCTAGATTGCGGCGCTCGTTGAGTTCGATGGGCCGCAGCCAAGTCTCAACCCCGTCGATGTCGCGGAGCCGTGGCCCGTCCTCGTCGATGAGTCCGTCGCCGTCGTCGTCTGTGCCATTGTATGGGTCTTCATTGGTGCGGCCGTCCAAGTCGTCGTCCCCGTCGGTCATCAGCCCGTCTTCATTGAGCCGTCCGTCGCCGTCTGAGTCGAACTGTGGATCAGGCCCGTCCTCGTCGATGCGCCCGTCCAGGTCGCTGTCGAATGCCTCGACCGGGTCTTCGTCGATGAGTCCGTCGCCATCATCGTCGAGTTTGTTGGGAGGGTCCTCGTTGAGTCTCCCGTCGCCGTCCGAATCGATTTGCGGATCAGGGGGATCTTCGTTGAACAGTCCGTCGCCATCCGAATCGACAAGCTCGACGGGGTCTTCGTCAATGAGTCCGTCGCCGTCATCGTCGGTCAGGATCTCGACGGCCCAGCCGCGGCCCCAAGTCAGGCGGCCAGTAACTGGCACGAGGTTCCAGGGATGGTCTTGGTCGCCCACTCGCCAGTATCTGATCTCAGCCGGGGCTTGGAAGGGAAAAAGCAGGATCAGCAGGAAGAGGACGAACTTTGGACGCGAACCGCCGAGTGCTAGCATAGCTAAGCCCTGCTGGGAGAGATGCGATAGCAAGCACCATCTATGACAAAAGCCGATGCAAGACAAAGGCTTGTCGTACTAATTATAAACGGACGGTACGCACTCTGGCAATTAGTGCGTACCGTCCGTTATACATAGCCAATGTCAGGGGGATTGAGTGCGCTAGAAGATACTGCAGTGAAACTGCTATAGAACGTCTCTTTGCAGCGGAGCTAGCGACGATGAGTGCGAGCCTATCTCAGACGAGGCTCTCCCCTAGCTTGAGCAACACGGCCTTCTGGCTGTGCAGGCGATTTTCGGCTTGGGTGAAGATCAGCGAGCGCTCGTCGTGCAAAAGCTCGCCTTCGATCTCATAGCCGTGATGGGCGGGGAGGCAGTGCAGGATTTTCAGGTCTAGATCGGCGAGCAATTCGCGGTTGAGCTGATAGGGCTGAAAAAGCTGCACCCGCCGTGCTTTCTCGGCTGCGAATTGGGGATTGGCAAAAAATTCCATGTCGATCCAAGTGTCGGTGTACACGGCGTCGGACTTTGCCAGCGCCGGATGCAGTTCCTCCGTGTGCTCGTAGAGTCCCAAGCGCTTGGCTTCGGCGTAGAGTTCGTCGTCGCGCGCTGCGGCGTTGACTTCGGGGCAGACGCAAGTAACGTGCATGCCCACTTTGATGCCGGCGGCAATGAGCGAGTTGGCGACGTTGTTGAGCACCCCGACGTATGTCAGGCGCACTCCTTCGAGTTGGCCAAAAGCCTCCTGTAGGGTCATCAAATCGGCCAATGCCTGTAAGGGGTGGTAGCGGTTGCAGCAGCCGTTTATCAGCGGCACCTGCGAGGCGGCAGCGGCGCGGCGCACATCGGCGTGTTCGAGCAGGCGGGCGACGATGAAGTCGGAATAGCCGGAGAGTACGCGGAATTCGTCGCCTAAGTCGGCGAGACCGAAGTTGGTGTCCTGCCAGTTCAAGTAGAGAGCATGGCCGCCCAACTGGGCGGTGCCGATCTCACCGGCGCAGCGGGTGCGGGTCGAAGTCTTCTGGAAGAGCAGGACGACTGTGCGTCCAGAGAGGGCGTCGGCGTAGTGCTGCGGGGTGGCCTTGACGGCGAGGCCGAGTTCGACAGCTTGCTGCACATCGGCTGGAGACCAATCTTTTAAGGTAATTAAATGCAATAGAACGCCTTCCTTACCTTGTTACTTCTTTTGTGGAAAGAATGAAATAATATAATAAATAAAAATTTGTAATCAAGAATAATTATTACTAGTTCAAATAGCGGCCGATTTCGGCCAGTATGTTCTCAACAATATCTTGGGGCACACCCGTTAGCTCCAGCCCAGCGGCGCGGGCGTGGCCACCGCCGCCAAAGGTACTGGCGACTTGACTGACGTCGACCTTGTCGCGGGAGCGCAGGCTGACGCGGTAGCATCCGGGCGCGCGTTGCTTGAGCAGCACGGCCACTTCGACGCCCCTGATCATCAGGCCGTAGTTGACGACCTCGTCCGGCTCGCCCGCGCTCATGGCCTCGCGGTCGAGATGGAGCACAGCCACTCGGCCCTCGAGGCGCAGCACCAAGCTCTCAATGGCTTGACCACGCTGTTTGACCGAGCCAAAGCTCTTGTTGCCGAAGACATCCTGGGCGATGGCGTCGAGACGCGCCCCGTGCCGCACTAAATCGGCCGCTACTTCAAAAGTGGTGGCCGTTGTTAGCGAGAAGCGAAAACCGCCGGTATCAAAAAGAATCCCCGCATAGAGCTGGTCGGCCGCGACGGCGTCGATCTCATAGCCGAGGCTGGTGGCGAGATGGTAGAGGAGTTCGCAGGTAGAGCTGGTCTCCTCCACGATATTCACTGCGCCGAAGCACTCATTGTCTTGGTGGTGATCGATGTTGAGGAGACGAATATCGGGGCTGAGACTTGGGCGCATCGGGCCGATGCGGTCGAGGGAGGAGCAGTCGGAGACAATGGCGCAGCGATAGCGGCTCAAGTCGAGGTCGGCGAAGTGGCGCACGCCGTCCCAGCCGGCGAGAAAGGAGCATTGGCCGGCCGGTGGCTCGGGCAGGCCGATGTCAGCGCGCTTGCCGAGGCTCCTCAGCAGGTGAGCCCAAGCCATGCAGGCACCTAGGCCGTCGGCGTCGCTGTTGACGTGGGTCGTCAGCAGGAAGTCGTCTGCCGCCTCAATGAATGCGCGCGTTGCTTTTAACTGCAGGTCCAAAGTTATTTCTCCGATGGCGGAGCGCGAAGGACGAAGTGAACGCGGTCCGATTCTTCGGTCCCCTCGTCAAATGTGAAACCGTCGAAGAGCGCGAGCAACTCCCAAGCACTCGCCTCGACGCAGGTAGCGACGGCGGCGACCGAATAGATGCGCTGGACATGGGTTTCCTCTAACGCGACATCGCTTCCGTCGCAGCGGATGCGAAAGTGATTGCTCTGTAGGCGCTTGATGGGATCGTAGATGCTGTGCCGCTCGTAGGAAAAACCCGGCCCCTGATCGCTATCGCGTGCGTTGCGGAAATAGCGCAGCGAATTGCGCTCGGTGCAGATGTCAAAGACGAAAAGCCCACTCGGCTGCACAATGTCATGCGCGCCGCACAGTGCCGCGTCGATGTCGGCTGGTGTGAGCAGATAGTTGATGCTGTCGTACAGGCAAGTGGCCGCGTCAAAAGGCCCTAGGCCCGCTAGCTGGCGCAGGTCCTGCTGGACGAATTCGACGCCGGTGCCAGCGGCCTTCTCGCGCGCGACCTGCAGCATAGCCTCGGAGCGGTCCACGCCCGTTACCTCATAGCCGAGGCGGTGGAGTGCAAAAGACACGTTGCCAGTGCCGCAGGCCAAGTCCACGACGCGGGAGGTGTCGGGGGCAAAGCGAGCGAAGAGCGAGTGGATATAAGCGGCCCATTCGCCGTACTCGACGTGGGCCATTACATAGTCGTAAATGGGGGCCAGCCCTTGATAGGGCGATTGCGCGGCGCTGCCCACAGCTTGTGTCCTAAAAGCTCAGGTCTTCGTATGGGTCGCGGTGTTCTTCGCGGACGATCCGATAAAAGCGGTGGCGGTCCCGCCGTGCGGGCTGGCGCTCTGGGATGCCGAGTACCTCGATGTCGAGCAGACGGGTGGGGGTTTCAATGCGTATCTGCTCGCCCACGGTCACAGAATGCGCAGCCTTGGCCTGCTGGCCGCCGATCTGGACTCGCCCGGCGTCGCAGGCCCGCTTGGCTTCACTGCGCTGCTTGATCAGCCCCGTGTTCTTCAGAAAGATATCCAGTCGCATTCCGTACTGGTCGGCGCAAGTTTTCCTCGTCGAGCCGAACCTCGATGTGGATTTGCTGCCGGTATTCGTCGATTAATTGGCGCATGGCCTCTGCGGTACGGCTTTCGCGGATCAGGCCCTCAAGAACGGCTTGGTCGTCGTCAATTTTGATAATGTGGCCGCCATCGTCAAAAAAGAAGGGTGCGCTGACGTCGCCTAGTTTGAGGTTGCGGAGGTAAGGCTGAAGGAATTCGGGGATCCCGTCCCTGGGGAAGGTGCCCCAGAAACCGCCCTGCATGGCCGTCTGCGGATTGGCCGAATACTGGCGGGCGAGCTGGGAAAACTCCTCGCCGTTCTGGGCGCGGTAGCGCAAGTCCTCTAGCGTTTCCCGCGTCCGCGCCTCGTCGCTTTCCGAGGTTTCGGCCAAGACGAGGATATGGCTGGCGCAGGTGGTGGTTTCGCGCTTTTCGCGCACCTGTATCAAATGGTAGCCATACGGGCTCAAAACTGGCTCGCTGATCTGACCTGGTTTGAGCGCGAAGGCCGCTTCCTCAAACTCGGGTACCAAGGTCCCAGGAGAGAAACAACCCAAATCGCCGCCAAGAGAGGCACTGCCGGGATCTTCAGAGTGAGCGCGGGCTATTGTGGCGAAATCGCCGCCAGCGGCCAGTAGGGCCTGAATCTCTTCGATCCGCGCCCGCTTCTCTTTTAGCACCTCATCGCTGGGCTGGACCTTGATCAGGATGTGGCTGAGCGAGATTTGAGAGGGCAAGGTGTCTTGGTGAGCGCTGCGGAACTCCTCTACGTCGCGGTGGCTGACGTGTACCCGATATGAGACAAAGGTGCGCATCTGGCGCGAAAGCAGACGGTGGCGGATTTCCTTGCGGTAGCGAGCCTTGAGCTGGCGCTCGCTCAAGCCTACGCGCTCTAGCATCTGCTCGAATTCCCCGTCGTCCATGTTGCTCTTGACCATCTGGAACTGCTGGCCGAGCATTTCTTCGACTTCGGCTGGATCGATCTGAATGCTGTCCTGTTTGGCTTTGAGAACCAGTACTTGCTCGTCGATCATGGCGTCGAGGATCTCGCGGCGGAGCGCCTTGATTTGCTCGGATTCGCCAAAGATCGAGAGTCGGCGCTGCTCGGCCTCAAAGCGCAGCCGGTAATTGAGTTCGGACCAAAGAATTGTGTGGTTGTCAACTGTGGCGACGATGCGGTCGATAAGTTCGGGCAAGGCCCCTGCTCTCGGCGCGATACACAAGGCGAGACAGAGAGCTAACAGCAGGCGATTTGGCGAATGCAGTGACATACTCAGGGGGAGGTGGGGGTTGCGATAGCCCAGTCTGTGGATTTTTTGAGTTTGGCGACGAGTTGGTCGAGCTGAGATTGATGATGCTCGCGCACTAGCGCCTCGACGATCTGAGAGCGC
>JAPOYQ010000227.1:2096-11193 GCA_026706505.1 Gemmatimonadota bacterium | reverse complement strand
GACAGTGTCTGGATAGCGGAATCAGATCTTAAAAATTCAGATTGGAAAAGATGTCTCCAGTTATATGACAAAATAATTGAAAAGACTATTGCGTGGGGTTATCCTCATCTTGCATCAGCAGCAGCAAGAGGTAAAGCTATCATCCATGATGAGTACTTGCAAGATCCTGATGCCGCCCATGAAGTTCTTCAGGATATTATATTAAAAGTGGGATCATCAACAGTAATAGAGGAAGCGCAGGCTGTTATATATTCAAACAACAAGTATTATAGAGATGCACTTGAAATTTACGAACGCATCCTTCCAAAATGGAACCCGTCGTTAGAATTAGAATTAAACTCTATATTTTTAGAGAGGTATCGTCGAGCCGGTATTTGTGCTGCACATTTAGACGATTGGGAGAAAGCCGCCACCTTTTTTGAAGAAGGGGCAAAAAAAAGTCTAGATGTTGGCAATACTAAAAGATATATTGGCTTTTATGCAGATGTAGGATTTGCACAGTTCAAATCAAGCAATCTATTAAGTAGCATAAAACTGTTAAAATTGGCACTGCAAGAATTAGAAAAGATCCCTCAAGATAACACAGATGTCATATATTTTACCCTAAAAAAGCGCTTAGGACACACAATAGCTTGGCTGTCACAACAGATAGAAAATAAGATTTCTATTGAAGAAGATATGGAGCCTCCTCCAGGTTGCTGTAGCGATCCAGAGGTAAAGGAAAAAATACTAAACATTCCTGATTATCCGATAGGATATAGTTGGTTATGTCTAGCACAAATTGAGTACAAATTTGAGCTAGAGACAACTGCTTTTCAACATGCATGGAACACCACAGATAGAGAAGAATATCCACCACTAAATTTCTTTCTTTTATCTCTTAAAACTCAATATGATCTTAGAAACAAAACCTTTGATGATCTTCCACATCTTATATATCAATTGGCATATGCGTATGCTTCATTCCAAAGGCATAGCCAAAATGAAAAGGGGATTGGAGAAAAAGGAGTTTATTTTGTATCGATTGATGACTTATCTAATTTTGCCTCTATATATGACATAATTGATATACTCGTAGCAGCTCTTCTTATTCAACTATCGGAAGATATAAATATAAATAAAACTTTGGTTACGTGGCGTACTAATTCTTTAGAATTACCTATAAAAGAAAACATGATAGCTGTCCTTGATCTAATTGAACAGATGCTATTAAAAGATAAAATAGAAGCCTTAAAAACAATGAAATCACAAGAATCCAAACGAGAAGATCGTCTTACAGCGGCATTAAAAACTATTCATAATACTGATACGGATCCAACAACTCTCTTTTATGCACATACATTAGTTGCGACTGATATCATTGATAATGATAAATATAGATTATGGGGATGGGAAGAAAATATCATAATAAGTTTATCAGATCTTCTTTCTAGACAATGGCTTGAAAAAATAAAATTTCAGACCATGTTGAACATGCCTAGGATTACAGTCCCCGATATAGAGCAGGCTTGTAATAGCAGTGAGACTGGAAAGAAAAAAATGGGCCAGATTTTACTCGCGGCCTCCCAAGCAGTTTCAATAACAGTACCACCTAGTATCTTACAGAATTTTCGGAGTTGGATTGAAGACGTGGCTATACCTGAGCCTACAATCAAGTTTACCTACGAAGACTACCTGAACACACCGGAAGATAAACGCTATGAGCTTTTGGATGGAGAGTTAGTTATGGCCCCAGCGCCTGGAGAACTTCACCAGAGCGTTTCCGCTCAGTTAGGGTGGAGGTTGGTTCAATTCGTATCTGAGAACAACTTGGGTCGGGTCTACCAGGCTCCCTTCGACGTGGTACTGTCGAATATTAACGTGGTGCAACCCGATCTGCTCTTCGTCTCCAATGGGCGCGACCACATCATCACTTCCGCGAACATTCAAGGAGCACCGGATTTGGTCGTCGAAATCCTGTCTCCCTCCACAGCCGAACGCGACAGAACATTCAAGCGCACGCTATATGCCAATCACGGCGTGAACGAGTACTGGATGGTGGACACGACCGCAAAAGACATAACCATCCTGTTGCTCGGCGAGCGCGGATACGAGGTCGTGGATACCTACGGCGAAGGAGAGACATTGACTTCGCCGACATTGCAAGGGTTCACGCTGAATATCGGTGATATATTCTAAATTCTCTGACAGCTTGAATTTCACGGCGGGCTAGCCCGTCAGTTGGTATATCTGCCCTGGCTCCACGCCTGTGGCCAGTACGTCTTCAATCGCAGGCACAAACTTCTCGGTATCCTCCAAGCGATTGCTCCTTGATATCAACAAGATCACAGCAAGATTATACTGGGGTAAGTGCTGTTGGTGTTCCATGTTCCGGTCCATCGTTATCAGCACATCGAACTCCTGCTCTGCTGCATCTAGTAGATCTCCGTTGCGCATACCGGTCCATCCCATATCACGGACGGAAAAAACCTCGTGCATGTCACTAAACACGCGAGCTATACGCCAATTGAGTTGCTCGTCAATCAAGACGCGCATCAGGATGAAGGCTCTTGCGGTGTGCTCTCTAAGGCTTCGGCCAGGGCCAATTCGAGGAATGCCTCGGCTTGCTCTCGGCTTACGCTTGGGAAGCCGTCGAGGAATTGCTCAAGGGAATCACCGGCCTTCAGGTGAATGATAAGGCTATCTACGGGAACTCGGGTGCCCGTGAACACGGGGGTTCCCCCTACGATCTCGGGATCAGAGTGGTAAATTTGCTGTTTGTCCATTTTGTCATCTCACAGGGTTGTTTCTCTTTAAGATTACTCTACAGCGCACGGTAGGCAAGCGGCTTGAATCACAACCCACGCTGCTGCCGGTCGCTCTAAAATCCTTCCTACAATTCCACCCGCCGCCCGCTACGGGCCGATTCAAAAGCCGCCTCGACCACTTTGAGCGTGCCGTCGGCATGGTCGGCCATATAGGCGGGGGTCTCTTCTCCGCGCATACATTGCTGGAAAAAGTCGATGGCTGGCTGGAAAGGCGGCGTGCCGGTCTGGAAGGTCTCGCTACGGCTCTCATCGGAGCCAATGACCACGTCAAAGCTGTTCTCTGCGCCGGGATGGTACGGAGCGGGTACAACCAGTCGGCCCTGATCGCCCGTGATAAGGGCATGAGCACCGCCGCGGCCCTCAAAACTACAGTACAAGGTCGCGGTGAGACCGTCGGGGTATTCGAGGATGAGCGCGGTGGCCACGTCCACTCCGGCTTGCGCGTCAAAGCGCATATGCGCTTGGACGCTAACCGGGTCGATACCAGCGATGAAGCGCGAAAAGGTGATGGGGTACACGCCGCCGTCGTAAATGCTACCGCCGCCCAGCGTTTTAATCAGGCGGATGTTGCTGGGGTCGTCGATGACGTAAGTCATGCCGGCGTTAATGTGGCGCAGGGTGCCGATCTCACCGGCCGCGATAATTTCCCTGAGACGGCGGCTTTGGGGATGGTGCATGAAGACAAAAGCCTCAAAGAGTAGCACGTCGGCCTTGCGGCACGCCTCGACCATTTGCCGGCCTTCAGCCGCGGTGACGGCTAGGGGTTTTTCGCAAAAGACGTGTTTGCCCGCCTCGGCGGCTTTGATGGTCCATTCGGCGTGCAGCGAGTTGGGCAGCGAGATATAGATTGCGTCGATGTCCGGGTGGTCGAGCAGGGCTTGGTAACTGCCCAGCGCCACGGGAATATCGTGGTCGCGGGCAAAGGCGTCGGCGGTGGCTTGGCTGCGGCTGGCTATGGCGTGGACTTGGGCACCGGGCGTGGCGCGGGCCGAGGGGATGAAGGCGGTGACGCCGATTCTGGCGGTGCTGAGGATGCCCCATTTGATGGGTTGTGAACTGGTCATTTAAGAACCTCCTGCGACCTAATTTTAGGTGGTTTTAACGTTTATATATAGACCAAATAGCCCGATGAAGTAAATGCGGCCGGTTTTCAGAAAGGCGACCAAAGTGCCCAAGGCGATTGCGGACTGCCGCTGGGATACTATCTTGATTCAGCAACTAGATGGAGACCATCCAACAATAGAGAGGAAACCATGACCCAGCGCAAAAAGATCGCCGCCATTATCACCGAATACCGCGTCCCGGCGCACGCCGATGTCATTGTCGGCAAGTTCATCAAGGGTTTTCCCACGGACGAGGGCATGCAGGAGCCGCAGGTAGATATCGCCTCCATGTACCTGGACCAGATACCCGACAATGATATCGGCCTACAAGTATCCAAAGAATACGACATACCCGTGTACCAGAGTATCCCCGCGGCTCTGTGTCTGGGTGGCAGCAAATTGGCCGTCGATGGCGTAATTTCCATTGGCGAACACGGCACATACGCCTTCAACGAGAAGGGCCAGCACCTGTATCCCCGGCGCTTTTTCTTTGAACAGGTCTGCGGCGTTATGGCCACCTCCGGCCGCTCGGTGCCGGTGTTTAGCGACAAGCACCTGTCCTACAACTGGAGCGACGCCAAATGGATGTACGATCGGGCAGTGGAACTGAACGTCCCCTTTATGGCCGGCTCTTCAGTGCCCTTGGGCTGGCGCGACCCCTATCTCGAACACGAACGGGATGCCCCCATCGAAGACGCCCTCATGCTCAGCTTTGGCGGCATTGAGTCCTACGGCTATCACGGCTTTGAGGGCCTGCAGGCCATGGTCGAGCGGCGTCGGGGCGGTGAGACAGGTCTGGCGGCCGTGCAGTGTTTGGAGGGCGAGGCCGTGTGGCAGGCCGGTGTCGACGGCCTGTGGTCGCGCGAGTTGGCCGACGCGGCCGCAGCCGTGGGCAAAACCTCGGCCGAACCCATGGAGGAGGCCTGCGAAAACCCAGCGGCCTTTCTGCTGGAATACAGGGATGGTTTCAAAGCCACCCTGCTGCACTTGAACGGGTACGTCGAGGAATGGTCGTACGCGGCCCGCGTCAATGGCGAGGTACAGGCCACGGGCCTGCGCTTGCACGGGCCGCCCTATCCCCACTTCAGCTACCTGGGCCTCAATATCCAAGAGATGTTTCTCACAGGCCAGCCGCAGTACCCGGTGGAGCGCACCCTGCTGGTAAGCGGCGGTCTGGACGCCCTGATGGATTCGCGTCACCAGGGCCATATACGGCTGGAGACGCCGCATTTGGACGTGCAGTACCAGGCCCCCGAAAACATGCCCATCCGTCCCACCGGACCTCGGCCGCAGGGGGCGAGCACGGTGCCTTTTGACAGGATTTAGGACTTGGCTAAGTACGCGACAATAATCCAAGACGTTAGGCATGGGAGAGTTGAGATGCTTCGACTCCGCTTCGCTCCGCTCAGCATGACAGGTGATGACGCCCCATACTGTCATACTGAGCGAAGCGAAGTATCTCATACCGCTTTACTGTCGTGTACTTAGGGACTTGGTCTTGTCAACTCCGGTGTCTGCGCTTTGATTTGCTCTTATGAATGATTCCCAAGAACAACTCGTCTCTGAGCCGCGCAAGGTCGGCTACATCTGGATCGTCTATTTGCTGCTCTATGCGGTGGCCGTTCCCTGGTACTGGCCCGAGGGGTATCGGGGGCCGCTGGTGTTGGGCTTTCCGCTGTGGGTGGCGGTGTCGTTGGGGGCGGTGCTGCTGTTGGGTTCGGCGCGGGGCTGCGGTGGCCTGCTTGGACGGCCTTTGTGATTCACCGCTACTGGATTAATACCGAGGAGGAAGAGTGATGGGCGGCATGGTTTTTGGTCCGGGCGCGCTCATCGCGGTGGGGCTGTATTTGGTCTCGATGATCGGCGTGGGGTGGATTGCGCGCACGCGTCGCCGATCCAACAGCATGGCCGACTTCTATCTGGCGGGGCGCTCGATGGGCCTGCTGGTGCTCTTTTTGACGCTCTATGCAACCCAGTACAGCGGTAACACGCTCTTTGGCTACACGGGCACGGCCTATCGCATTGGCTTTGGGTGGACGGCGTCGGTGCTCTTTATGTTCTCGGTCATCGTCGGCTACATGCTCTTTGCTCCGCGCTTGGTCACACTGGCGCGCAAAGAGGGGTTTATCACCCCTGGCGACTACATTACGCACCGCTTCCGCTCGTCGGTGCTGACGCTACTGAGCACGATCTTGATGATCTACGCGCTGGGCAACTACGCACTGGCCCAGCTCAAGGCGATGGGCGCGGCCGTCGAGGGGATCACCGATGGCGCAGTCCCCGGCAGCTACGGCATTATCGGCTTGGCAGTGATCATGGTCATCTATGAGACCTTGGGGGGGATGCGCTCGGTAGCGTGGACGGATATGATGCAAGGGGGCGTGCTGCTGTTGGGCTTCGGTATTTTGGTCTTTCTCATTCCGCAGAAGTTAGGTGGAGGCCTGGGGCATGTGGTAGCCCAACTGAGCGAAATGGATCCGTCAAAAGTCCAAGCGCCGAGCCTAGAGGGGGCCAACAAGTGGATCAGCTACGTGCTGCTGTTGGGCTGCGGGGCGGCTATTTACCCACAGGCGATCCAACGGCTGTACGCCAGCCGCTCGGTTGCGGTGCTCAAGCGCTCGCTGGCCCTGATGGCTTTTATGCCGCTGACTACTACTTTGGTGGCTTTGGTGTGCGGCGTGACGGCCGTGGTGGTGTTGCCCGATCTGAATCTGACCAAAACCGAAAGCGACCAAGTGCTGGCCCGGCTCTGTGCGCTGGTGATGGGCGAGTCCGCGCTGGGCTACTGGCTGGTGGTGGCGATTTTTGCCGCGGTGCTGGCGGCGCTGATGTCCACTGCGGATTCGGCGCTGTTGTCGATCTCGTCGATGTTCACCAAGGACATTTACCTGCCGTACTTCCGGCCGCAGGCCACTGAGGCTGAGCTGACGAAGGTGGGCAAGATCTGCTCGTGGGTCATCGTCGCCGTGCTGGTCGCGGTGGCGATTGGCACCGATGCGACTTTGGTGCGGCTGCTGGAGCTGAAGTTCGAGGTCTTGATCCAAGTTGTGCCGTGCTTTTTTCTGGGACTGTACTGGAAGCGGCTATCGGCGCAGACGGCGCTGCTCGGTATGGTGTGCGGGCTGGCGGTGGCGCTGGGGTTGACCTTCGGGGGCAAACCGATGATCTGGGGCTTTCACGCCGGGGTGATTGGTCTCGTCGTCAACGTGGCGGTCTGCGTCATTGGTGCCTGCTGTAAACCAGCGACATCTGAATAGAAGGAGACCTATGCGTCCAGCATCCAAGCAATTTCTCGTCGATCTACTCAGTGCTCCCGGCCCGTCGGGGTACGAAGGGCCGGTCCGGGGGGTCTGGAAGGACGCGGTGGCAAAGTACGCCGACCGCGTCGAGGTCGATGTGCACGGCAATACCATCGGCGTCCACAACGAAGCTGGTCGCCCCAAGATCATGTTCGCCGGGCACGCCGACGAGTTGGGTTTCCAAATCGTTTACATCGACGACAAAGGCTATCTGTATTTTGACACCATCGGCGGCTTTGACTTACAGATCGTGCCGGGCCGCAAAGTGCGCATCCACACGGCGCAAGGGACGGTCTTGGGTGTGCTGGGCAAAAAGCCCATTCATCTGATGAAGGCAGCGGATCGCACCAAAGTACCGGACAAACACGACTTGTGGATCGATATCGGCGCTGCCGACGCGGACGAGGCGCGGCAGCTAGTGGCCATCGGCGATCCAGCGACCTATGACGCCAACTTTGAGGAACTGCGCAATGGGCTGGTGGTGTCGCGGGGGATTGACAATAAGGCTGGTGCTTGGGTGGTCGCCGAGGCGCTCAGGCGGGTCAGTCGTGCCAAGCGCAAGTGCCGCGCTGCGGTATATGCGGTGGCCACTGTGCAGGAGGAAGTGGGGCTGCGCGGAGCCAAGACTAGTGCGTATGGGGTAGATCCGCTGGTGGGTATTGCCGTGGATGTGACGTGGGCAACGGACCATCCAGATATTGATAAGCGCCAAGTCGGTGAGTGCAAGCTGGGCGGGGGGCCGGTCATTTTGCGCGGGGCCAACGCCAGCCCGGTCGTGTACGAGCGGCTGGTGCAGGTGGCAGAAAAGAAGAAAATTCCCTATCAAATTCAAGCCGAGCCAGGAGGTACGGGCACGGACGCCAACGCCATGCAGCTCAGTCGGGCCGGGGTGGCCACTGGCTTGGTCAGCGTGCCGCAACGCTACATGCACACGCCGGTCGAGATCGCGTCCTTGGCCGACTTGGACCACACCGCACAGCTATTGGCGGAGTTCGCGCTGACCGTCGATGGAAAGACGAGTTTTATCCCATGAAAATAACGTCTGTCGATATTTGGACCGTAGTAGTGCCGACGATCCCCGGGCGGGTACACAGCCCGGAATGGGTCGCCGAAACCGGGTGGGACCAAGTACCCAAGCACATTGTGCGCCTGAATACGGATACTGAGCTAGTGGGCTTGGGCGAGACTGGGCGCGGCGTGCCGATAGAACAGGTCCGGGAAGGGGCGGCCCAGCTCTTGGGCAAAGATCCCGAGCAACTGACCTTGCAGGATATTTTCGCCGTCCGGCACGACGGTACGGAGGAATTGCCGACGGTGGGGGCCGGGCCGGCGTACGACGCCTTTGAGATGGCGATTTTTGACTTGGTGGGCAAGGCTCGTCAGGTGCCGGTACACGCGCTGCTGGGCGGCGCGGTGCGCGACCGGGTACGGGCCGACTACTGGATGGGCCACCAGACGCCGGAAGACGGCAAGCGGGCGGTCGAGCGGGCGCTTGAGCACGGGTTCAAAGGCGTCAAGATCAAGTGCAAGATCGAGGAGCCGATGGTCGAAAGGCTCCAGGCCATGCGCGAAGTGGGCGGTGTGGATTTTAAGGTGACAGTCGATCCCAACGAGCGCTTCCACACGGCCGAGCAGACCATTGAGCTGGCGCAGCAGCTAGAGGCCGTGGGCAATGTCGAGGTCTTTGAGGATCCCATCCCCAAGTCGGACTTGGAAGGCTATATCCAGATCCACGAGGCTATCAATCTGCCGGTGGCCATGCACGTGGGGAGCGGGCCGCAGATTATCCGCGCCATCAAGGCCGAGGTCGTCGATTGTCTGAATTTGGGCGGCAGCCTCGTGGGCTTTCAGAAGAACGCGGCTGTAGCGACCGCCGCGGGTCTGCGCT
>JAPOYQ010000227.1:0-2086 GCA_026706505.1 Gemmatimonadota bacterium | reverse complement strand
GATACCGCGTACGTCCACGCGGCTGCGGCCGCGCCCAACTGCACGATGGCTTCGGATTTTGTGGGGAGTTGGACCCGCGAAGACGACCTGATCGTCGAGCCGATTCCTTTTGTCGATGGGTACGTGCCCACGCCCATGCAGCCGGGCTTGGGCTGCGTACTGGACGAAAAAGCTCTGGTGCGCTACGTTCGAGGGAGCGAAACTGCTTCTTGAGCGAGGCAACTATTTACCATCCTGTGCGTCGGGCAGATCGCTTGGCGCACTTAATCCCTTTAGGAGGATAGTATCATGCGCAAATGGCTGGATAAAACCACGGCCTTGGTCTTGTGCGGTGCTCTGGTGCTGGCCGCCTGTGGTGGCGACGACGACGAAGCCGCACCCGTGGAGCCCGAGCAGCCGGCGGCGGCTGAGATAACGCCTGAAATCGTCGGCTTATACGGTACGGTGGTCACCGCTTTTACGAATATCTTCTTCGCCGCGCTGATCCCCGGTACGACATCGGTGCCGGGAGAAGGCGGTGGCTCGGTGGAGATATCAGGCAACGATTGGACGTTGAATGAGTATTCACCCGATGGCGAGTTGATAGCCAACGGTGCCTTGAGTGTCGGCTTGGATCAGACGCCCATTCCGCTGAGCGGGGAGGTTACCCTTTCTGGATCGCATGAGGCCGAGTTGGTACTCGATATGGAGCTTTCGGTCGATGCCGACGGCCTTTCTGCTACCGGGACGATAACCATTAACGGCGCAGAATTTGACGTCGCCGAAGTTTCGGCTGCTGCCGAGGCTGCTGCCGCTGCTGCCGCTGCTGCTGGCTAGTAGGCCGTGCCGTTTTGGTGTTTGGTCGCAGCCCTAGCCTTGTGCTGGGGCTGCGACCGCGGTCTCGATGCCGAGGCCACTGGGCAGACCGGGATCGCCGGTCGGCTGCACTTTGTCGGCGAGTGGCCCGCCAACGTGGGGCAGGTGGCCGTGGCGGTCTATCGCGAGCCGCCGGCTTCGTTTGCCGATTTTTTTCGCATCAACGGTTGGGACACCGAGGTGGCGCTCGGAGTTGAGTCCTATGACTATTTCGTCCCATTAGACGGGGAAGGCGTCTATCAGTGGATTATCGTGGCTTGGCGCCAGGAGGACCTGTTCTGGGACTTTACCTCGCTTTTGGGCTGCTATCACCTACCCGACGCCGACCTCCCCTCGCCGGTAGAAGTCGGCTCTAGAGAGGTCGTTACCGGTATCGACATTGAGATCAACTTCGCTGTGTTGGATCATGAGACCGAGCTTAGCACTGCTCTGTGCGAGCGCGTTTTGCCTACTGAACTCTTGGCCGAGCTCGGCCGCTGATATCGTCGTCCGCGTCCTCGACGCCAGCGACCAAACCCCGCTGCCCGGAGCGACGTTGGCAGTGTTGGGGACGGAATTTGGGGGATACGCCAACGAAGAGGGCTACTGTCGGGTCGAGGGCTTGCCGCCCGGCCAATACGACCTGCTTTGTTCGCATATTGGCTATCGCTCGCACACCCTGCACAGCGTTGCTCCTGGGGAGGAGGAGCGCGTTCTTGCCCTCGAACCTACGGCCGTCGAAGTTCCCGAGCTAGTCGTCTCTGCTGCCCGCCGCTCCCAGACTTTTGCCCAAGCTCCCATTAGCATCTCAGTAGCCGATGCCGAGCGCATCGCCGATCACAACGCCTTTTCGCTGACAGGCCCCCTGCGCTATGTCTCGGGCATCAGCCAAGTAGGTAACCAGCCCGTCGTCCGCGGATCGAGCGGCTACAGTCGCGGCACGGGCAGTCGGCTGCTGATGCTGGTGGATGGATTTCCAATGCTGTCGTCGGATGTGGGCGACATCAAGTGGGATGCCGTGCCCCTGCAGCAAGTCGAGCGCGTAGAGGTGGTCAAAGGGGCTGGCTCGGCCCTGTACGGCACGGGGGCTTTGGGAGGGGTAATCAACGTGCTTACCCGCGATCCGGCGCGCGATCCGGGCACCCGCTTTCGGCTGCTCAGCGGGCTGTATAGCCAGACGGCGCATAGCCAGTGGCGTTGGCGAGAGTCGCCGATGCACTTTGTCGGGTTTGACTTGAGTCACAATCGATTT
>JAPOYQ010000558.1 GCA_026706505.1 Gemmatimonadota bacterium | reverse complement strand
CGAACTGGGGAGGGCCTTACAGCAGGCCGGGCAAGTCGAGGCCGCACTCGGCCAGTACCACCGAGCTCTGTCCCTCGCAAGGCAGCCCGAAGCCCTAAATGCCATCGGTGCCCTGCACTTACTCGCTGGGCGCACACAAGCGGCACAGACGCATTTCCTTCAAGCCCTAGAACTGGATCCAAACAACCCAGACGTCCACGTCAACCTCGCGCTCATCGAACTCGAAAATGGAAACCACGCCGCGGCCATTGACCGGCTGCGCCAAGTGCTAGCAAGAGGGCCCTCCACCCACGCGCAGCGTCTGCTCGATGAAGCCTATCGCCGGCTCGAAGCGCCATAGGGGAATCCTTGTCTGGCTACTTCCAAGCTCTTTTGTCCCTTGCTTGCGCGCTACCCGTCTCCAGCGCTGGGCCACTTTTTACCGACGTGACCCAAGCCGCCGACATCGCCTTCGTCAACGAGTCCGGCGAACGTCAGGTTTTCCAAGCCGTGCCAGCCGACCGCCACTACGTCATTCACCGGGGCGTTAATCGCCTCATATCGGAGTAAACCCATGCGCCTTGCCCTAGCTTTTTTATTTGTATTCGCTGCCTGCGATAGCGAAACTCCTGATACAACGCAAGCCCCCGCATCGCCCGCTGACCCAGCGGCTCAGACTTTTGCCGCCGGTCGCGCACTCCAAGCCCGCGGCCTCTTCTCCCAAGCCGAGCAAGCCTATCGCCAAGCGCTGCAACAAGCTCCAGACAATCCCCAATACCACTACTATCTCGGCGTTGTATTGCACGCCCAGAGTCGTTTTGCCGAGGCGCAGACCCAGTTTGAGAAGGCGCTTGAGCTAAAACCCGACTACGCCGGTCCTCGCATCGCCTTGGGCAAAATGTTCTACGATGTACACGGGAAAATAGAGGAGGCTCGCCAACTCCTCACCGAGGCACTAGAACTAGCCCCTAACGCTGTCGAAGCGCGGTATATCCTAGGCGTGATCCACCAACGCGAAGGCCAGCTACAAGAAGCCCGCGAGGTTTTTGCCGCCATCGCCACTGCCGACTCCACCCACCTTCAAGCTCGGCTACAGCTAGGTCTAGCAGACCTAAAGTTGGGCAACTACCAAGAGGCCGAGAGCCAACTGCGCCAAGTCGCGCGTCTCAGTCCTCACGAGCCGGCCGCGTTCCTCGGAATCGGGCAAGCTCTGTTGCGCATGGGCCGCGATGCGGAAGGGCAGCGCGCCCTCGAGCGAGCGCGCGTCTTGGACGAACAAAACGCCCAACTCAAGCCCCATCAAGATGCGCTGCGCCAGCACCCCGACCAACCCCAAACCCACTCCAATCTTGCCGCCCTCTACAGTCGCTTTGGACGCCTCAAACTAGCTGTCGAGCACTATCGCCAAGCCATCCTTATCGACTCGACCTATGGCTTGGGGTACCAAGGGTTGGGCACGCTGCTCCAGCGCCGGGGCAAGGACGATTTAGCGGCGCGCTATTACCTCGAAGCATTGAGCCACGACTCGACCCTAGCCGAAAGCCACAACAATCTGGGCTTGATCTTTCACAAGCAGGGCCAACTAGAAAAGGCCCTCAGACAATACGAACGGGCCGTGCGGTTTGCCCCATCTACGGGTTTCTACTACTCCAATCTCGGCAATGTGTACCTCGAAATGGATCAACTGGACCAAGCGCAGGCGGCCGTCGAGCGGGCCATCGAACTGGATGAGAAGCTCTATAGTGCCCGCATACTGCTCGGCGATATCCACGCCCGCCGAGGCGAATTCGCACGGGCCATTGCGCTCTGGGAGAACGTTCCGTCTGGTGAGGCGGCCAATGAGGCTTTGCAAGCCAAAATCGCCGAAGCCCGACGACAGCTATCCGCGCAAGAGACCGTCCCGCAATGAGCTTGGTTGTCCCGATCGCCGTACTATTGGTGACGTTGAGTGGTTGCGGCGTAGATCCCGCCCTTAAAAAAGAAAGCGACCGCTTGATGCAGGCCGGGCGCGACTTCGCTGAAGAACGCCGCTACGCCGAGGCACGCCGCGCTTTTGAAAAAGCGCTAGCCATAGACTCGCTCGACGCCGCAGCGCACTGTGCATTGGGCGATCTTGACGCTCGGCTCGGGCACGTGGAGCGGGCCGTCCAAGCCTACGAAGCCGCGCTCGCAGCCGACTCCACCTATCATCGCGCCCGACACAACCTAGCTGTGATCGAGGCCGACCGGGGCCACCTGCCGTTGGCCATCGAGTTACTCGAACGCATTCCAACCTACGTCCCAGCCCTCTGCACTCTGCCCCTCTTCTATGCCAAACAAGGGCGCTACGACCTAGCCGAAAAAGGACTGCACGCTGCATTAGAGGTGGGCGGGGAAGACTTTGACGTGCGGCAACAACTCGGCCGGCTCTATGTGCGTCAAGGACGCTACGACGAGGCCCGAGCCGCGCTCGACCTAGCCCTCGCCCAAGACTCGACCCTAGCCGAGAGTCATCGTCTGCTGGGTTTGCTGCACCTAGCCGAGCGGCGTTACCTAGAGGCGCTGGCGACCTTTCGCCGCGCGCTCGCGCTCGACCCGCACTTAATCGAGGCTCACTACAATCTTTATTCGACGCTTTTGGGACTGAGACAGCCAACTCAAGCGCAGGCGGCGCTGGCACGTTTTGAGACCCTCGCTGCCCACGCTGCTCAAATCGCGCACCTGCGTCGCCAACTCGACATCGAGCCCGACCACCGTGAGACTCGCTTGCAACTAGCCTACCACTATCGACAACTGGGTCGAGACGATGACGCCCTCACCCACTATCGGGCCATACTGCTAGCTGATCCCAACGACTTAGAGGCCCTAATTTCGCTAAGCGGACTTTTATTGACGCAGGGAGAAGATCAAGAAGTACTCGAACTATGCCGCCGAGGCATCTCTCAGCACTCAGAGGATGTGCGCACTAGCAAGCTCCATTTCACCTGCGGTTATGTTTATATGCGGCGAGACCAGTATCAAGAGGCCCGCACGGCCTTCGAGCACGCACTGGCACTGGATTCGTCTTCGGCCACAGCTTGGAATAACCTCGGCCATGTCCAGCTAAGCTTAGGCGAAGAAGTGGCGGCGCAACGGGCGTTGGCATCGGCCATTGCCGCTGACTCAACTCTGGCCGATGCCCACTATAATCTCGGCAGCCTCTTCTTGCAAAAAGGGCAGCTAGCTCAAGCACAACGAGCCTATCAGGCGGCGCTTTCGGCTGATTCGACTTTTGCGCGAACCTATTACGCACTGGCAACCGTGTACCAAGCCCAGGGCGCGGTCTTGGAGGCACGCCGTTGCTATCAAACCTTTATCGACAGGTGGCAAGGCGATCCGGACTTCCTGCGCCAAGCCCGCGAGCGACTCGCCCAACTGTCGAGTCCCTGATATGTCCATATTACTTCTTCTCATTTGCTTTCTCTGTTTGGCCTGTAACTCCACTGAAGAGGCCGCGCCACCTGCACCGCTGCAACACGCCGCACCTGCAGCTTCGTCTCTCTACTTTGTCGAAGTAGCATCTGCCGTCGGCCTGACTTGGCAGCACGAAAACGGCCGCAGTCCTCAGCGCTACTTCCCCGAGACTATGGGTGGCGGAGGTGCCTTCTTCGACTACGACGGCGATGGCGATTTAGATATTTACGCCGTAAACGGCGCTTTTATCGCCGCCGACCCACCAGATGCGGCCCCTGTCAATAGTCTTTTTCTCAACGACGGCCAGCGCTTTGTCTCAGTCGCGGCTGGGGTCGCTCACCCAGGTGTCGGCATGGGAGTTGCCGCGGCCGACTACGACAGCGACGGAGACCTCGACCTCTATTTGACCAACTTTGGCCCCAACGCACTCTTTCGCAACGACGACGGACACTTTGCTGAAATCGGACGGCATACAGGCGTTGCCGATGCGCGCTGGAGCACGAGTTGTGCCTTTGCCGATTATGACCGCGACGGAGACCTCGACCTCTATGTCGCCAACTACGTAGCCTACGATCCAGCCGCAGCCCGCGCCGACCAAGTGCCCTATATGGCCAGCTACGAAAGCTATGGCGGCCAAGCTCCTGTCGGCTATCCGCATCCAGACAACTTCCAAGGCCAAGCTGATTTGTTCTACCGCAACGACGGCGCAGGACGATTTGTCGATGTATCGGCAGGAGCGGGCATCGCCGATGCGAGCGGCAAGGGGCTAGGGGTAGTTTTTGGCGACTACGACAGCGACGGTTGGCCCGACATCTACGTGGCCAACGATGCAGTGCGCAACTTCCTCTACCACAACAACCGCGATGGAACCTTTGCCGAAAGAGCGGGACTGGCCGGGGTAGCTTATGGCCAAGACGGACAAATGGAAGCGGGTATGGGGGTAGATTGGGGGGACTACAACGGCGACGGCGTACTCGATTTAACGGTGACCAACTTCCAGGCCGAGCCTAACGCACTCTATCGGGGCGAAGGTAGCTTCTTCTCGGTTGCAACCTTTGCCGCCGGGATAGGCCTTCCGTCGTTGCCCTTCCTCGGGTTTGGCACCCAGTTTTTCGACCCCGACCTCGATGGAGATCTCGACCTGTTCGCCGCCAACGGCCACGTTCTCGACAATGTCCGCGACATCGACCAATCCACCAGTTATGGGCAGCGCAATTTGCTCTTCCGCAACGACGGCGGCCGCTTCGCCGAGATTTCCACAGCGGCCGGGCCCGGTTTCTCTCTAGAGCGCGTCAGTCGCGGAAGTGCCACTGGCGACTACGACGGCGACGGCGATCCCGATCTACTGGTCTTTAATTCGGGGCAACCGCTCAGCTTGCTGCGCAACGATCAAGGCGAGGCCAATCACTGGATAACCATCCGGCTCGTTGGGACCAACGGCAACCCGAATGGCATCGGTGCCCGGCTGACGGCAACTAGCGGCGACTTGGTCCAGACTAGGGAACTACGCGGCAGTCGCTCGTACCTATCGCAGAGTCAACTCCACATCTGTTTGGGACTGGGGAAACGACCGCAACTCGACGCGTTAGAAGTACGTTGGCCTTCGGGCCGAACCGAGCGATTCGGCCCCTTTGCAGCCAACCAAGACATCGCGCTCGTCGAAGGCGAGGGTGTCAGCGCGGCTTCTGACCCGCCCTAATCTGCTCGATGAGTGCCCGACCGAACGCCTCTTGCTGCTGCTCGACAGCTATCTGCACGGCGTACCGCTCGGCGTCGGCTAAGCGACCTGCACTCATCAGTTCGGCGACGAGCAGCTCTAGCAAGTCCGTCGTAAACGTCTTGCGGATGTTCGCGTCTTGCGCTGCGCTTTCTAGCGCTGCTAACGCCCTGATATGTTCTCCGAGCAAATGGTAGGCATAGCCGCGGATAAAGTCCTGTAACCCTGGAGAAAAGTCTGGGGCCGCGCTCAAGAAGCGCAAGCGATCTAGCAGGGCAGAGAGCGCGGCGCGGTCGGTCGGTGCAATGGAATCTTCCGCGAGTTGGCTACAATGCATCTGGCGCAACGTGCTCCACAAATCGCCCCATATTGTATAAGGATTCTCCAAACGGGCCGCGCGATAATAAGCTCGCGCGCGCGCATATTCCTGAGCGTCGTAACACGCGTCAGCCACGTTCAGCGCCAATAGCTCCGGTCCCTCTCCCGTTTGCCAGCGCTCGACTCCGCTCTGCTCTCCAGCACTCAGTTCGTCCCACAGGGCCGTGGCCTGCTCGCGTAAAGTCTGCACTCGACGCTCGTTGCCTTCATCCAAAGGCGGCGTGGCCAAGAGTACGACCATGGCCCGCAGCACGGCTAGCCGCTCGACGGGCAAATCACCGAGTCTACGGCGGTATTCATCGGCTGCCGCCAACCGATCCGCAGCATCGGGTGCGACCATCCAAGGAGTCGGTGCCTTTTCCAGCGCAGCGACAATAGATCGAGCCAAGAGCACTTGGCCGACCGCCGCCGGATGCAAGTGATCGGCCATCAATTCCCAACCCACGCCTGCCTCCGAGTTGTGGGCGCGGAAGCTCGCCTCCACATCGGCGAGAAGTACCCCTTCTTCAGCCGCAACTCGGCGCACGACCTCGTTTAGGGCGGCCGTCGCCCGCCAAGGCCGGGGATCTAACTCGCGAGCCTGCACATAAGCCGCCCGTGCCCTAGCCCCACGGCCCAACTGCTCTAAGTGATAACCGCGCAAGAAGTGCAAGTAGGCGTCGTCCGCATAGAGCACCTCGGCCTGTTCCAAGGCCGCCAGCGCGGCCGGCGACGCCTGCTCCCTATGGCCCTGCGCCAAAAAATCCACATAGCGCGCGCGCTCCCCATCCGGCAACGGCGGCTCCATGCGCGCTGGCGCGAAACCGCGCTCGTTGCTGGTCACCGTACAGAGCACCAAGGGAATGCGCCGCACTCGGCAAAAGGCCGCCACGTCGCGGAGATTAGTCTCCAAGTTTGCCGCCGCCTGCGCCCGCCGCGGATCGGACGCCGGGATCGCGCCGGCCTTAGACATCACCTCGATCAAGGGCCCATCCGACCACTCTGTGCCCAACGGCCCTATCAGCTTGCCGACCAAGGGTCTCAGCCGCCACTGCACCAGCGCGTAGTGGACCCGCTTCATCCACACTGCTTGCCCTCCTTGGGCCAACGAGGCCGCCCCATAAACCCCGTATAGCTCGTTGTGACCAGTATAGACTACGACCAAGTCCGCCCCGAGTGCGGCGGTGCCGTCTTCTACCGCGCGGGCCACAGCAAAGCTCGACGCAGCGGTGATCCCGGCGTTAAATACTTCTATCTGGCTCGCCGGAAAAAGATCGCCGAGCATTTCTTGGAGATAGGACGGAGCCGATAAACGCTTGGGGTGAGGGTAGCCCTGTACGGTCGAACCCCCGGCAAAGAGCACGCGCAATGCGCCCTCGGGCGCGGGTTCGATATAGGGCCTCGGGGTCATGCGGATACCGCGCCGGATAGGCTCGGCCATGTCGGCGAAGAAGCGACGGGCATAATCCGGGTTGACCGCGTGGAGCGCCCGGTTTTCGACGCGCGCTAATTGGATGGCAAACGCTGGTGGATCCAACGCCGGGATCAGCCGCAACCCTCCCTCAATGAGCGCGACCAAAACCAAGCCGAGCAGCAGCGCCACGAGCCGACCGCGCATTTTTAAAAGGCGGCAGGGTAGCGAGTGAGGGCGTCTTGGCTGATGTGTACCTCGCCCGCGTATGCTTGGCGTAGCGAGTCGAGGAACGCGTCGAAGAGTACACCTTCACGGCGCTTGCGGATCTTAACGCGAATGGGACGCTGCACCTGCTTAAAGGGCAGCAACGCCATCCCGTACGGCTGGTCGAGGCGGAACACGCTGTATTTCTCCTGGACTTCCATCGGCCCTTGTAAGACCCCGACGTCTTTGGAATTGCTGTCGCCAAAAAAGGTGCGGTACGGAGACTGATAAAGCGACTTGATAGCAACCCGACCGCTGTCGGAGAAAGTGTGGCCGCCTACCGGCTTCATGCTGAGTCGCACGGAGTGGCGCTGGGCCAACTCCACCAGCCGCTCCCCGCTGCGCGCCCGCGCGAGAATTTCTTCGGCCTCCGTGCGCGTATCGACCAGCACCTCGGTCATCTCGATGACGCCGGGCAAGGAGCGGTAGGTCTCCAAGTGTTGCTCGTAGTAATCCCGCACCTCTGCTTCCGTCACTGAGACCTTTCCCGCCACCGCGTCTAAGCGCAATTGCGACACGAGCAGCGACTGCTTCTGTCCCTCTGTCCACGCTACCACAGCGGGCCATAGATGTCGCCCCTGCATACGGGCTTCGAGAGCCAACAGGGAATCCGGGAGAATCCACCGTTCAACAGCCAAAACCGCGGCTGCACTGTCGGGCGGCAGCGCTCCCTTCTTAAGCGAGCGGAGCCCCCGCACGGCATCACCGCTACCAATGCCTCCCCCTTCATATTCAATCAGCGGTGCGTGAGGTTGGTCCAACGCACGGCCGTGCAACGCGGCGAGCACGGCGTGGATGCGGTCGCGGTGATAGCGCAAGCTGCGCACCTCCTTGAGCGAGTCAATTACCACCCGTCGCCGCTGCGCCCACTTGCGTTGGCCAACCTGCTCGGCGATATCAGCGCGCAATTTCTCAAAGGGGATGCGTCGTTTTTTAAGGACCTTGACGACCTCGTATCCGTCAATCGTGCGGATCGGCTCGCTTACTTGGCCTTCCTCTAAGTGAAAGGTGCCATCGCGCAGGCTGGGCACAGCACCAGCTTGGTCGAAGAAGGCACCGAGATTACCGCCTTTGTGTGCGTCGTCGGCGAGAGAGTGCTGGCGTGCCAATTCGGAAAAGTTGGCTCCGGCTTCCAATTGGTGGATGATGGCCCAAGCGTCTTCTTCGGTAGCCGAGAGAATATGCGCTGGCCAGATTTCCCAACCGAGCAAACGCGGCGCGCAGTTCATCCTCAGTCACCTTGAGCCGGGCGTCGATCCACTCGCGCGCTAGTTCCTCGGCTAAGCGCTTATTGACCATGTCGGACAGCGTATGGGCAAGCCCAGGCAACTGGTCCAACCCCCGCTTGTAGGCCTCGCTCAGCATGAGCTCCTTGTCGACTAGGGTCTGTAGGTTTTCGCCGCGGGCGGCTACCCCCTCTTTCTTCGAGTGCAGATAGTCGGGCAGCGCTTGCTCGTAGCGGTGGAGGTCCAAAGCCGTGATCACCTCCCCACCCACCGTGGCCAAAACCGTCTCTGGGGTGGCCGATTCATTCTCCGACGCGCAACCTGCAACGGCTAAGGAGATGCCGCAGACAAAAAATCGCCAAGACATACGTTTTTCCCAGTACAAAACTACGCGGTACCGCTTTGGCACCGCGCAGCTAGTTAAAGTTCAATTGTGAGTTCCGCGCTGCACTATTGACTGGTCGCCACTTTGCGTCCGTCGGGATAGATGCGACCAATCTCGCGCTCAAAGTGCATTTCGATATCCACGTCCTCTATCGGATCCCCCTTATAGTCGAATCGCACTACCACATCGGGAATATGAACAGTCAGTTCCTCCACATCTGGGGCCAGTGGCTTAAAGACGATGTATCCTTCGTTTTCCTGAGCGCTGAACACATCCTCGTCGGGAAACATCGTGCGCCGCAAGATGCTTTCGCGCTCTTTCCAGGTGAACATGGCATTGCCGGGCATCCCAGGCTCCTCACCGCCTTTGCCGCTGCCGACGTAGCGACGATAGTATATTGAGAGTTGTTCGAATCTCAACGCGTAGTACTTGCGCCCGTTAGGAGTGGTTACATAGACCTTTTTGGGATCGAGATAGACTTTGGGATATTCGTAATTGGAAACATACATGCGAAAAACAGTGAAGCGCTGCGGGGTGTCCCCAGTGCGAAAGTACGTCGAGTTGCCAAACGTATAGGGGTTCTGCGAGTTGGGCCCCTCGTTGGAGTACGCGCTGAACTGACGGTTCAACTCCGCGTCGGTCATCGGCCGCAGGCTGATCTCAAGGCGAGCCTGGGTATAGGATACGGTGCCATCGTCGGCCACCGTCTTGTTGGCTCCTTGCTCGGCCTCGCTCAGCGGTTTGAGGTCTTCGGCATAGTAGCGATAGGAGCAGCCCGGAAAAAGTAACCCGACCAAAAGCAGTGGTGTGAAATATTTCAGCATGGGAAACCTCCTACTCAAGACCGGCGTACACAGTGACAAATATGGCCGTTTCAGTGCGTGCCCTTTCGGCCGAAGCGCGATCAATCCGCGACACGCGAAATCCAGTCTGGGTCCACAGGTTATAGCCTAGGTATTCGGCGTTGTTGGTAAACTGCAAGGCATAGACCAACTCGTTGCGGTCCGAGCGCAGCAAATGGGTTTCCAACTCCTCGCGGAACTGCTCGACGAGCAGGTACTCTAGGCCGGTCTGCAATTGGGTGCGCGACAGAATTGGCACGTGCACAACCAGCGACCACAGCTCGTGCAACTCGGTGGTCGCTACCCTCACCTGCGTATCCTGGCGGCGCGAGGGCCGCTGGCGCTGGAACTCGCTCTTCCAGCGCGGCTGGAACTTGAGGATCCCAAGGTTGAACGTATAATCGATCTTGTTGAGGACTCCGAAGAAGGACGCCGTCTCGCGGATGTCCTGTTCATCAAGCGGTCGCTCGTCGAAATTGTCCTGTTTGAAAACCTCCCACTTAAGGCGGTTCTTAAAGTGGATGTGGTCGCTCTGGTACTGATAGCCGAGATACAAGGTATTGGCCCAGCCATCGCGCAGAGGGAGAGGGTCGGTATAGGGCACTAGGTCGCCGCGCGATCCCTCGCGCACAACCCACTCTATCACATTGTCGCGAATATCGTCGCGGACCTGCCGATAGTTGTTATACACTTGTACGCGCCCCTTACTGGCGTAATCCTTGTCAAAGGTCAGCAAGGCGTAATTGGTGGCGTTCTCGCGAGCGTCTGCTAGCTGGCGCTCGTCGAGGCGACCGACAGTCAGCCGTGCCTCCGGCCCTAAATGAGAACCTACATAGACGTTGTAGCCGCGCCGATCCCGTTTGTACAGATAGTCGGGTAAAATGTCGTTTTCAAAGCGGTCAATGATACCGTTGTTGTTCATATCAAGACCAAAGAGGAACTCAGGTCGATCGGATGCGTAGCGAAGAAACGGCTCCTCGTAATCAGGCACTGTGTTCTCGCGCCACTCGGAGTCGTTCTGATTGAAGTCATTGATGAAGTCGTTGTTTTCGTCGAACCCTGGGAAGACTTCTCTATCCTGCGGGAAACTCCTCCGAAGCCAGTCGGGATTGCGATCTTGATCGTCGTTGTCATCGACGAATTCGTAAACGAAACGGAGGTCATCGTCGTAATTGATGTCCGCTGCATCGTTTTGGGTCCCGGCCAAAAAAGAACTGGTGCTGTAGCTGGGATCAACGTTGTAGACTTCGCCGAAGCCAAAGTAGGGATAAGCGCGTTTATACACATTGACAAACCAAGCATCGGCCGAGCTGTTGTACGCCGTATGCTGGGTCACGTCGGTTTCCGACCGCCGTGGATAGCGAAAGTGCTGGCGGTTGCGGTCGTATTCCCCCGATAAGTAAAACCCGCTGACATCCATAATGTCGAGCGTAAAGCCGAATATCTCATTGGCCACCGGCAACCCGTATTTGACGCTCACAAATCCCTGATTCGAGCCATCCTGCACGTTGCCGTCGGCGCGCATCGTGCGCTCGGGAATACCCTCAGAGAGCAAGACCGGCTGGCCGTTGGCGTTGAGCTG
>JAPOYQ010000724.1:5668-11241 GCA_026706505.1 Gemmatimonadota bacterium | reverse complement strand
AGACTCTCGCGGTTGCGCGCCAAGATGTCAAAGGCCGGATCGTTGGGCGCACCCAAGGCCGCGTCGATAACCATGTACCAACGCTTGCCGCGCTGGCTGCGGTCGAAGTTGCTGTCCCAAAACGGCCCGGTGTGGTCGGCCACGCCGATTTCGTACCACGCCAAGTAATTGTCCTCAAACCCGGGCCGGGGAAAGAAGCGGATGCGGTTGATGGGTAGCTCGGCCCCCAAGTGCATGACGTTGTTTTTGACCACTCCGGGGTTGTTGCGGCCGACCAAGCGCGGCGGCTCGGGCACCCGCACTAGCATGGCGGTCGTCGGATCGCCGTCGATGAGAAACTGCAAGGGCTGGGAGTCGGTTACCAAGTGCGTATGGCCGTAAATGCTGGCCGTGTAAAAATGTCCTCGGCGTTCCTTGAGCGACAGCGCCAGATTTTCGCTCGGGTCGATGTACACTGGACGCAAACCGCCGTCGGCAAAGTCGATCAACGTATCGACGCCCGCAGTGTTGAAGCGCACACTAACCTCTTCGTCCACCGCGCCAATGGTCACCTCCTCGACGATGCCGCCGGCGGCGTCGAGCAACACGTATGCAGCCGTCTGCTCGGCGACCAGTGCCTGCCAAGAATTGCCATCCGCGCCGCCGAGGCGGAACTCGCCGCGGCCCCACGCGCTGGCGGTCCAAGCCACGGCCAGCACCGCGCTCAGCCAGCCTATCCGCTCTATCCTATTCAGCACGACGTCTCCTTTCGTTCAGTACGCCACGCCCAAGGGCCGCATCGTCTGCCCACTGCGCGCATCCCCTTCCACCTCGATCCGCACCAAGTAGATGCCGGGGGCAACGCGCTGGCCCCGCTCGTCTGTGCCGTCCCAATGCACGGCGTCGTACACGCCATTTTGCCCTTCGGCGTCAAAGAGGCGGCGCACCCGTCGGCCCCCTAAATCCCACAGGTCGATCACAATCCGCGCTTTGCCGATGACCGCCAGCACCTCGAAGTTCACGTCGAGGACATCGTTCACTCCGTCCCCATTGGGCGTCAAGACTTCGCTGTTGAGGGCGAAATTGCCGATCAAGCTGCCCTCGTTCACCGCGCGGCTCAACACGGTCGTCCCCGATTCGGTCGCCAAGTCGCCTTCCGCCAAGAGAGTTGCGTTGCCCGGGGTAATGCCCTGAAAGGCATCCTCTTCTAGCAGCAGGGCGCGGCCGCCAAAGCGGGTGCTAAAAGCCAGCACCCGGCTGGCGAAGTGGATTTTCAGCACCGCGTCGTGCTGGTTGATGGCCGGGAAACTCACCGCAAAGCGCTGGTCGTCAATGGCGGTGATGGCGAGCTCGCCTTCGGTTGTAACTCCATCGGTGACCGCAAAGGCGTGGTCGAGCACCTGCTCGCCGCTGGCGTCGATGATTTCGATCCGCTCGACGCGGCCCACGCGACTCGGCGTGAACACCTCAAAGCTATTGAAACCCTGCACGTAATCGCTCTCCATCTCTGCCCGCACCGCGTACACAAAGGGCACGTCTGCAGCGGCCGGCACCTCGCGGGGAAAGATCTCGCCGACGAGGGCGTCAGCCAGCGGCGGCGCGGAAAACTCGAGCGCGATCTGCTGGAGAATGTGGCTCGCCTCCAAGTGCTGGCTCTGGAATTCTACGCGAAATTGGAAATAGCGGCTGGGACCGGGCGAGAGAATCTGCGTCCCCGCGGCCAGCTCTTCCAGAGCATAAGGCGAAGTCCACGGACTCCAGTTTGCCAAGTCGTCGCGCACTGAGCCGCGCTCCCAATCGTCACCCTGGCGCCCGCGCTCGGGCAGCTTTAAGTACTCCTTGCGCAGCAGTGGCTCGTCCGGATTGTCCACGGACAGTGAAATCTCTGGGGCGTCTTGCAGGCCCACCTGCTTGCGGGTGTACGCCAAGGGACTAGGGTCGTGGCCGCTACGGGTGCGCAACTGCATGTCGGCCAGATCCGCAGCCCCTACTTGCTGCTGCAAGGTGCGGATGAGGCCCCAATTGGCCGGGCTGCCCATGTCGATGATCGGCGAGATGTAGCGCGCCGTCGGATAGAACCCCTCGCCAAAGACCTGGAGCTTTTCGATCTCAAAGGGAATGGCCGACGTGGCCCGCAGGCGGATGAAGCGAATGTAGCGCGGCGGGTCGATGGGCACTTCGGTGATTCGGTCGCTGTTGTCGTTGCGCACGGTATAGGTCTCCCAGATCGGGTTGCCCGAGCTGGTCAGCACCAAGCCGTCGTTGATCTCCACTTCAAAGTTTTTCAAAAAGTCGTTTTGAAAGGGGGTGCCAGGCGAGGGAAAGATCGTGTTGCGCGGGAAGAAACGCAGCCGGTTGACCCCAAAGCGCGCGCCTAAGTCGAGAATGAGTTGGGTCCCCAAGATGTCGTCTTCTTTGCGCTCGAATGCCTGCCCAGTCGGGTCAGCCGCGAGCATGTCCTCGAAAATCACTTGGAGCTGCAAGGCGGTCAGGTCGAAGACCGTCGGTGCGCGCAGCGAGCCGCCGCGCTCTAGCACCTCTGCGGCCAAGTTTTGCTCAGCACCCACCCGCCGCGGCAGAATGCTGCCCGGAAAATCCGCGCTTCTAAACTCGATCAAATCGGCCGGCGCATAGCCTAGCTCGGTGACGTTGGGGTCGAGAAAGGAGCGGTGCTCGGGCTGGATCGTCGCGATGCCCTCGGCCCCTTCGACCCGCCCGGTCCACGAGATTTGCCCGTCCTGTCCGATCAGCAGGACTTGTCGGGCCGCTAGCGGCTGCACCAAGCACGCAGTTAGAACCCCAATCAGCAACGCGGCTCTCATGGTATTTCCCCCGACAATTGTTTCAGCAACACATCCCTCTCGGTTTGCACGCGCGCAGCGACTTTGGCGCGCTGCTCTTGGCGCTGGTACTGAGCAAACGCTTCCCGTGCGGCCTCTTCCTCGCCCAGCAACCCGTGAAGCTTGCTCAGAAAGAAATGCACCCGGTAGTCGTCCGGGGTAGCCTCAGCCAGCTTAGCGACACAAGTGAGGGCTTCGCGGTAGCGTCCCTGCCAGAAGAGCAGCTTACCCAGCCCCCACAAGTCGGCGCTTGAACCGGGCCTTTCCACTAGCGCGGCCTCGAGCTGCTCTTCCGCCTTTTGCATAGCTTCCTCCCCGACCAGCCCTTGGTGCCGCCACCAGCCCTCCGCCCTGGCGCGGCCCAGTTCGCCGCTGCGGCGGTCCAGCTCAATGAGGAGATCCGCCAGTCCCAAGGCCGCTTGCCGCGCATAGGTCTTTTGCGTCAATAGCTCGACGTAGGCCGCAATCGCTGGTTCGGCCCGGCCTTCGGCCGCGTAAATGCGCGCTAGCTGGTACCGGGCCCGGCTGCTATCGGGACGCAGCACCAGCAAGTCGCCATAGGACTGGGCCGCATTCTGCAAGTCGCCGCTCAAGCTCTGCGCGTCGCCTAGACGACCGAGCAATGCGGCGGGGTCGCCCCCTTGGTCAAGCAGTATCCGGTAGAGGCTAACGGCTGCGGCTGGCTGCCCGGCAGCTACATAGCGAGCCGCCAGCAACTCCTGCGCTCGGCTTTCTTCGGGCCAGCGCTCCAATAGCTCGCGGTACGCGGCAATGGCCTTGCCGTGTTCGTCCTTTTCGCCGTAAAGCGCGCCGAGCGCGTAATAGGCGGCGGGCAAATCGACTCCTGCCGCGACCGCACTCCGGTACTCGCGCAGGGCGTTGGCCGTCATGCCCTGCTCTTGGTATGCGTGGCCCGCCCAATAGTGCTGCTCCCCTTTTGATCTACTATCGCACGCATGGAGACCAATAGTGAGCGCGATCAGGACCACCCACGATCGCCGGGCCAATATGGCTAGCCGACGCATCTAGTTTAGCCCCGCGTAAATCGTCACAAAGGATTCGTTGGTCGTCCGCGCCTTCTGTCCGGTGAACTGCTTGCGCTCTACTTTCGTGCCGACTAAGGCGCGGAGCTTATAGCCAAGGTAATTGGACTCATTGCTGAACTGAACGGCTACGGTCACCGCGTCGAAGTCGTTGGCGTCGGCGTCAAAGTCGTTGAAGATCGCGTATTCCACGCCGGCCTGGAGCTTGGTCACCTGCAAGACCTGCGTCTCCACCAAGCCCGAAAACAACTCCATCAGGCTGGTGTGGCTGTTGAGCGACAGCAAGCTGCGGCTCTGCTTGCGAAACTCGCTCTTCCAGCGCGGCTCCAGCGACCACGCCCCGAGCTGTAAGCGATAGCTCGCTTTGTTGATCAGGCCGAAGAAGAAGTCAGAAGGCGCCAAGCCGTATTGCTCCCGCTGGGCCTTTTCCATCTGCTGGTGAAAGTGGAGCCAGTGCATCTTGGTGGTCAGAAAGAGCGCCGCCACCTGTAGATTGTGGCCGACAAAGAGCTGGTTGGCCCAAGTGTCGCGCGCCAACAGCGGGTCCTCGACCTTGGTCAGCTCGCCGCCGCGCAGTGTATTGTCCGGCGCCCACTGCAACAACGGGTTGGGAATGTCGTCTTTGACCAACTTGCTCATCTCAAAGACTCGGAAGCGACCCAGCCGCGGCGCATCGCGCTCGTAGGTGAACATCAGGTAGTTGCTCTCGTTTTTGCGCGCCGAGGAAATCAGTCCCTCGCGCAGCGCACCCACCACCAAGCGCGCCCGCGGCGTGATGTCGGCCCCGAGGTGGATGTTGAATCCCCGGTGATCCCGGCGATACGGATAATCCGGCTCCTCGTCGTTTTCGTATTGATCGACCCAAAAGTTGTTATTCATATCGACGCCAAAGAGAAACTCGGGCCGATCGACGTAAAACCGCAGAAAAGCCTCCTCGTAGTCCGGCTCGGTATTCGAGCGCACGAACGTGTCGTTTTGGTTGAAGTCGGGCACGAAGTCGTTGTTTTGATCCCAGCCCGGAAAGACCTGCTGATCGCCGCTGAGAAAGTCGAAGCGCACGTTGTCTGGGAATTTGTCCTGATCGTCGTTGTCATCGACCAAATCGACCAAGCCGCGCTCGTTGTCGTAGTCGAAATCCCCAGTGCCCGAGGTGATAAAGGTCTGAGTATTGTAGCGCGGATCCATGCTGTAAAACTCGCCGAAGGCAAAGTACGGAGCGGCCTTTTTGGACACGTTGACCATCCAAGCGGGTGCCGAGCGCCGGCCACCAATCCCAGAGAATGCCTCGTGGGTTTCCGTGAGCACGTTGGGGTACTTCCGATAGCTCCAACTCAGGTCGTACTCGCCGTACAAGTCAAAGCCCCGCAGGTCTTGCAACTCGACGCTGCCACCAAAGATGTGGGTCGCCGTGGGCAGGCCGTACTCGAAGCGGATGGTCTGCAAATTGGTGATGTCCTGGACATTGCCCTCGGCCTGTGCGACGAGCAGCAAAACCTCCTGGCCGTCGAGGTTGATCTGGCGGTCCGAGGTCATCCAGACCTGATAGTCGTTGCCCAGCGTCAGCAGGAATTCGACCTTGGCGATTTCGTCCTTGGCAAAACGGGCGCGATCGACAAAGTCCGGGCTGTCGAAATCGTACACGAGCCGCATCTCCTCCGGCCCGTTGGCGGCGACAAAACCCTGCTGCAAGAAGCCACCCTCGATGATCGGC
>JAPOYQ010000724.1:0-5651 GCA_026706505.1 Gemmatimonadota bacterium | reverse complement strand
AATGGCCTTGCCCGATTCCTCCGAGCCATCGCGATAGGTGATCTGCACGTCCGACGCATCGGGGAAAAACGCCGCGCCGCCCACGCCGTCTTCGGGCGAGTCGTCGCGCAACACGAGCTTGACGAGCGAGATGGTTTTGTTCTGCCCGATGGTCAGCGAGCCGGCAAAGGGGTTGCCGGCCTGCTTGTCGAGCAAGGTGTGCGACTGGTGGGCATTGGCCGTGTGCAGCGCGACTTCGGCAAAGTCGCCGAGCTGGGCTCCCAACCGCCCGCCCGCCAAGATGGTGTTGTTCGTCCGCAGCACCTCGCGGTCCCCAGTCGAGCCGCCGCCGGGGTTGCTCAACCGCGAAAACAAAAAGGTCGCTTCGTAGCGGTCGGTAGCCAGATCGAACTGCACGCCGTCCATGCGGGCCTTGGCAAACACCATCGGCGACAACACCGAGCGCAGGCGGCTGCTCGCCGTCAAGGTGTAGAAGTACTGACCCTTGTTGTCTTGCGCCACCACGACTTCGGAAAACCAACTCTGGAAGCGGGAGGACTTGAACAGCACGTTGCCAAACTGCTGGGGCTTGCTCTGCGAGTTGTTGAAAATCAGCCAGCCGCGCGTGAGAAAATTGCCGTACAGATCGTAGAAGTAATCGCCCTCCAAGGTCGTTTCCACGTAGCGCTCATAAGGATTGCGCGCATAGTTGGTGTATTCCCACTGCCGCCAATGGTACTCGCTGTACAGCTCCTGCGGCACGTACCAGCGGCGCACGGCCGGGTCGAGCGCGTTCAGGGCCACTCCGGGGCCTTGGGGCGCGAGGCTAGTCTGGTCGCCGAGCTGCAAGCCCAAGCGCGTCCCGTACTGGCCCTGCGCGACAGCCGGCGCACCGACCGCGCTCCACAACATTAGGAGACCGCAATAAATACCGGTCTTTGGTCTCACGACAACCTCCCTTTGCAATACCTTAATATGCTACGGCTATGAGGCGGGTGCGGGTCGTCCCTCCGACCCCTTCTGCATCTGCCTCCACTGTAATCTGACACAAGTACAACCCCGGCGGCACCACCTGCCCGGCCTCGTCCTTCCCGTCCCACCTAAACTGTTGCGGCCCACCGGTCACTAATCCCGTTAGCTGCCGCACCTGCCGTCCAGCCAGCGTGTACAGGTGGATGGTCAACGGCCGCGCGGCCTGCACGCGGAACAGGGAAAAATCGATCTCTGCAGTCTCGTTGATCCCATCGCCATTGGGGGTAAACGGATTGGGCGCAATGGCAATATCGTCGATGGTAGCCCGCGCCCCTTGCGCGCCAATCGACAGGTTCTTGGAAGGGCTCAAAGCGGTCGCGTCGCCCCCATCGGCCACCTGCCAAGGCGTCGCGGGCTGGCTCTGCCGCACGGCGACCTGCATCCGCGTCCCTTGCAGGTACACCCGCCCTGCAAAGCGCACGCGCAACAGCCGGCCGCGGCCCACTATCCAACCCCGCTGACTGCCCAGCCGACCATAGCTCCGCTCATCGAGGCTGTCGCCAGCCGCGTCAAAGGGCACCTGATCGCCTAACCCGACCACCTTGCGGAAGTAGCGCACCGGCCCCTGCTCGTCCGCGCTGAGCGCTTCGTAGTCTGCGGCACCCACTTCGGCCAAGCTGCCGTTTGCCAGCAGCCGGAAGTAGCGCACTGCGCCCCGCTCGGCATCCGGCAAGAGGCCGTGCGAGGTAAAGGTCAACAGATTGCGATCCAAGCCAGTGGGCACCTCGTCGCCGGGAAGGACCGACCGGTAGTACACTGGCGTGAGCACATCGTCCGGCGCGCCCTGCACAATCTGCGGGAATTCCAACCACAGCGAGTCGCCCTCGGCGTGCACCCTCGGCTCGTCGTCCCACTGGAGCGGCGTACCGGCCAACAACTCGGCCTCGGTGCCCATAGCCGCATCGACAAACTTCAGCGCAAACGACGGCTCCGCGTGCAAAAGCAATTGGTCGAAACCCGGGCTGCGCACATTGGCCGGCTGCTGCAAAAAGTTGGGCTGCACGTAGAGCGCAAAAGTGTCGAGCACCCCGGCTTCAGCAGTAGTCGGCCACACCTCAGCTCGCAGGTGCTGCGCCACCGGCTGGTGGAACGCGACCGCAATGCGGTGCAGGGCCGCTGCATTTTCGCCGCTGCTTTTGAGGCGCGCTTGGATCTGCATGAAGCGCCGCAAGCCCGGCGAAGTGGCCAAGTCCCCGGGCTGCAAATAGCGCTGGCTCCACGGACTCCAACCCGGCCCCACCACCACGGTCGTATCCGAAGGTCCCTTCAGAAAGCCGGCCAGCGTCCTGTACTCGTCCGCGGTCTTCTGGTTGCCAGTTTTGTCGAAATAGCGGATCTGCTGCAAAAGCTGGTCGCCGGTGCGAGTGCGGATCTCCACATCCGTGCCTGGGGGCGTGTTCGCTTCCCAGTGAACCTCACCCAAGGCCACCAATCCCGGCAGCTCGATCAGATCCGACTCCAGCACCACCTCGGCCGGTGCCCCCTCGGCGAGCAGCATGAACTCATGATGATACGACCAGAACTGATTCATGTGGCCGGTGCCGCCCGGGCCGGTGGCCCTAAATCCCGGGGGCACGTGGCCGAGGGTGACCAGGTCGAGAAAGCGGGTCAAAACTGGCGGATCCTGAATGTCGGCGATGTCGCGAAAGTTGCCGGTGAACACATTGCGCTCGCGCTCCTCCGGGTTAATGCGCTGCCACTTGAGATCGCCCTGGGCGTCGCGCTCGCCCGTGGAGGCGCGCATGATGTAGCCCCGGCTGCTGCCCACCAAGCGGGTCTGCGCCAAGCGCACAATGCCCCCCATATCTATGGTCAGCACGTTGGCGGTGGGGTTTTTCGGGTTGCGGATCTGGTGTGAGAATCCAGTGCCAGCGTCGCCATCGAACGCAAGCAGCGTATTGGTCCCATCGGTCGTCAGCACGTACGAGCCGCCGTTTTCAATCAGGTTGATGCCCAAGTTGTCGCCCCAGCCGTGCGCTTCGACCTCGGCTAGGCGCGGCAGCTCGCGGCGGTAGTAATCCCGTCGCCCCTGGCGCTGTTCCTCTAGAGCCTGATAGGTGACCTCGTCCACCGGCTCTTCACGGCCGGCCACGTCGCGCGCAAAATAGACGATATCCCCACGCTCTGCTTCCGGCAGGGCCTCCCACGCCTCTTGATCAATCTGTCCGGCCCGCCCGCCGCGCGTATCCGTAATGACGATGCGGATCGTCTCGATCTTTCGCCCAGTCCACTCGGGCGAGCGGTGCAAGCTCTCCGCGAGCTTCTTGTCGCTAACCACGCCAGTGGCCGGGGGCAGTTCAGGGCTAGTGTGCTCGCTCTCGAAGATGTATTCGCGTTGCGTGGTATTGGGCGCGTCTTGCGGGATGAAGAGCTGGAAGCCAATGCGGCTGTTCGGCTCGTGCAGCAGCGCGCTCTGCCGGTCCGACAGTAGCATGATAAAGCGCAGGAAGGGATCTCCCAGCGACTCATCGACGAACTGGAACTTGAGCCGCTCCACCGGCACCACTCTTCCCAAGTCCACCTCGATCCACCACTGCTCGATGGGATCGCGCGGATCCGGCTCCCAGAACGTGGTCGGATCGCCGTCGAGAATATTGGCCGCGAGCCGCGGATTGGACCCCACCCGGCTGATACCCGGCCGCACCCAATAGTCAAAGACCAGTTCGTTGAGCGTATTCCGTATCGGCTCGCCAAACACGTCGAACTGCATAGTGCTGTCGATGGTACCGATGCGCGGGTCGGGCTTGCTGATGACGATCGGACGCTTGAATCCGGGATCGTCTAGGACGTTGAAGACCGTCCGCAACGAGTGCGCCCGCACTGAGCCATCCTCGTGGATGCGCGCCAGATGGGTGGGAATGGACCACCGCTGCCAGTGGCTGGCCCGCTCGACTACGACTTCGTCACCGGCGATCTGATAGCCCGACTGGGCCTCGGCCAACGCCCAACTCAGTGCTAGGCCGACGAGGATCTGCACGGCGGAGTGGCTTTTCATTATGCTGCGTTCTCCCTCGCTTGCTGGCGGCCCACCCCAACCGCCCCAGAACACCTATCCCCCCGGACCCCTTTCCTACAAATGTGATAAAACCCTAGCCGATGCGGAAGGGGGGGGTCGGGGGTACGTTCACATCCCCCACACCTCAATCGCCACCCCACCAGCCGATGTCCGACGGTCGTGAAACACCCTGTCGGCCCAACGCCTGTTTTCGCGCCGGTCAAAAATCACCAGATGCCCGGCTTCAGCTCCGCAGCGATCCATGTACCCCACCGTCTGTTCCACCCCCTCGGCAACCGTCTGCTCCAAGCTCTTGTGCAAAATTTTGCACTCAACTACTACCTTGCGCGTCTGTTCACCCTGCGGCCATGCAATGAGCAAATCCGTCCGTCCTCGGCCCAACCCATACTCGCGCTCAATCCGCCCACCGCTATTCACAATGCGCTGCAGAAACGCCTGCAGCAAAAGCTGCGGTCCCGCCTCTTGGTACTGAAACCGACCCACCCAATGCTCGGAGTGCTCGCGGAAAAACGCCTGAAAGGCCGACATCAGTTTGTCCACGTCCAAGCCCCCCTCGGCATCTACATACCACGTCGTTTCTTGCTCAAATTCCTCTTGCACCACCCACGTCAATTCGCGCGGCACGACCTCGGCGTAGATCGGATTGGCCATGCGCAGCGGACGATCCTGAGCAAGCAAACCCAAATCCCGCACGTACTCCAAATCGCGGTCAGCAAAGTGGCGTTGTTGGCCGCCGCTGAGCAGCGGCTCGACCACCCGCCGCACCCGCTCCTCCTTGAGCTTGTCGGCCAGTTGATCCAGATGCGTCTCGCGCCGCCGGATGAGTTGCTCTTGCGCGACAAGGAGGGCCTCAGCTACCACCGGATGGCTCCGATTTCGTCCAACCTCGCTCTTAAAGCAGGTTTCGTAGGCTAAGGCGTTGACCAGCCACGGCTGCCCTTGGGTCTGTTCCCAGATTGTCTCCAGCGCGTCGTCCGTGAACGCTTGGCCCGTCTCCGCCGTGTGTTGCGCTAACAGAGCCTGCACCTCCTCGGCACTAAAATCGCCCAGTCGTAGCGATTCGGCCTTGATGTTGAACGCGCTGCCACCGGCGATCATCGCATTCTCGGCGGTCGATTGAATCCGGTAATCGCGCACATCGCGCACTCCGCACAACACCGCGCTCTGCGGAAAGCCCTCCGGCCGCAAATCGTAGCCAGCGCGCAACTGACGCAGCACCGACACGAGAGTGTCGCCTACCAGCGCGTCAATCTCGTCGATGAGCAGCACCAGCGGCTTGGGACTAGCTTCGGCCCAGCGCGTCAGGGCCTCGCCCAGCGCACCCGCCCCGTATTTTGTCCACAGGTCAAGCCAGACCGCATCGAGAAACTCGTCGCCCGCTAAGCGCGCCCGCGACGCCAACCCACCCAGCAAGGTGCGCATGGCCTGTTCCACATCTTCGCGCAGGGCTTGGGCGGCCTCCACGTTGACGTACACGCAGCGGTAGTCGCTTCCGGCGTTGAGCAGGCCGCGCAGGGCCAGCAGCGCAGAGGTCTTGCCCGTCTGGCGCGGCGCGTGCAGCACAAAGTACTTTTTTTGCCCGATGAGGGTCAGCACCTCGTCGAGATCCAAGCGGTCCAACGGC
>JAPOYQ010000328.1 GCA_026706505.1 Gemmatimonadota bacterium | reverse complement strand
GTCGCCGCCGCAGCCTTGGAACCAAACCAGACACCACACCACCACGGACCACAAACTAAAACAGCTTCTCACAAGCTCTTCTCCATCGTCGCTACAATCTCGTCTGTATCTCTTATCCTAAAACGCTCCACAATCAGCCCTTGTGAGTCCACCAAGTAATACGAAGGGATGCCCCTCACTTGGTAGGACTTGGCTACCTCCGAGCCAAAGCCATCAGCGCGCACGTGGACGCCTTCGATCTCGTGTTTGTCAATCGACTCCCGCCAAGCGGCCTCATCCTCGTCTATCGACACGTTGAGAAAGACGACCGGCCAGTCGGCCGTTTCTTCCTTGATTTTGCGGAGATTGGGCAGGTCGCTGATACACGGCCCGCACCAACTCGCCCAGAAATCGATTAGAACCACCTGCCCCTTGAACTGGCTCAGCGATACGGGCTGACCATCGAGGTCGCCGAGGGAGAATTCGGGTGCGGGTTGCCCGGGTTGCAGCTTCAGGGCTACATCCAGAGCCGCTTGGACGGCCTCAGTGTATTCCGGATGCGGGTTGATCTGTTGAAACTCTTCCCATTTTCCATAGGCCCACGCAAAGGCTTCGCCACCGTACTTGATCTTTTTGATCAGCTCTCTGGCTAAAAACCAGTAGAGCACTCTCCCTTCTAAGTTTTCTTTCGCCAGATTGTATCCAAGCCAAAACCTGTTTCTTTTTCCGGCAACATAGACCGAGTCAAGTTGCGCTTGAGCGGCGTCCGACAGCCCCAAACCCGAGAAATCAAGCTTCGCCGACAGCTCGAGCGGTTGACGATGTTCGTACAGGGAGTCGAGTTGGGCTAGGGCGGCTTCTGACAGACCCAAGCCCGATAGATCAATCTTCGCCGACAGCTTAGGCGGCTCCTTGGCTAGAGAATCCAACCGTACTCCACGAGGTATGTAGAACACCAACGCTCCGCCCGTCGTATCCGCCCTAGGCTTCTCTCCCTCGCTTAAAGAGTTGATGCCGAAGTACCTATCGGACTTTTCGTATAGAGAGTCGAGTTGCGCTTGGGCACTCGCCGCAACGCCAAACGCCGATAAATCGTACTGCTCGGATAGCTTGAGCCATCGGCCGTCTTTTTCGTACAGGGAGTCGAGTTGCGCTTGGGCACTTGCCGAAATACCAAACGCCGATAAATCGACCATTTTCGACAGCGCGGGATGTCGGCCATCCTTTTCGTATAGGGAGTCGAGTTGCGCCCGAGTCTCCTCCGACAACTCCAAACCCGATAGATCACACTGCTCGGACAGCTTGAGGAGCCTTGATTCGAAACCCTTCTGATATTCCCGGCTGAAGGTTCGCTCCAGAAAAATGGGATATTCCATGTGCATCGTACCAATAGCCTTCTCATCGGCTAGGGGAATCTCTTGGAGAAAGTCGTAGTACTCCGGGGTGATTTCTCTGTTCCTGCGTCTGTTGGCAAACCGGTAATCCGTCGGGTAGGAAATCATGCGTCTCGCCCACTTGTAGTTGAAGTAAGCGGTTGCATGGTCAATGAAACTCGGAGAGAGCGCGTATTTTTTGCGCCCTTCGGCCAGAAGCTCGAACTGATCCTGCCGCTGCTGGTCTATCTGGCGCTTGAAATCCTCGACCCCCAGCTCCTTGTAGTCCAAGTGAGTGCCGCGAAAGCGGGGAAACATCTCGGCCATGAAACGGCTGTTGTCGGCGTTGGGACCACTAAAAGAGTAGGAACGACCGAAAAAACCCTCCTTCACGATCACGTGCAGACTGTCCCCGGGTTCGACGAAGAAGACCAAGGGCTTGTGATCGAAGAGAAAGGCTCCTAACCACTGCACCCACTTCCATCTCGGCGGCCTTTCCTCGTAATGCCCTATGACGGGGGTCCCTCGGATGACAGGCATCTCTAAGGCGAAGCGGTTCAGGCCGTCGAGCATGACGCGCTTCTCGAAGTACTCCAGCGCCGTCGGCAGCGAATAGCTAAATACGATTTCCCGCGAAGTTGGGTCCCGGATTTTGCCAGTGACGGTAGCAACCGATGGCTGGCTGCCAGTGCTGGTCAACATGGTTTCGCTGCTCACCGTAGTGACCTCTGCGGAACTTTCACTAACGAAGCACCAAGCGAGCAGACAGAACGCCATCCCTAGGCTCAGCCCGGCGAGGTTGATGACTGTGTGCAGGCGATGGCGCATCAGGTTGCGCCAAGCGATAATCAGGTTATTCCGTAGCATGGTTAGTACCTTCCTTCCTAGGCGACACTCACCCAAGCGACGTGCATTTACTCGTATCTCAACGCATCCGCCGGATTGGTCCGCGCCGCCAGCCACGTCTGGCTGCTGACAGCGGCTAGCGCGAACTTGACATATATATGGTGCTATATATAGTATCACATAATGGCAATTGAAGCTATTATCGATACGAATGTACTATATGCCGGGTTGTATTCATCCTCAGGAGCCTCCTACAAAGTCTTGCAAGCGTTAGAACAGGGCCAGATCCGCAGTGTTTTATCAACGACCCTAGTGTTTGAGTATGAGGAGGTCTTAAAACGAAAAGCCGATGTCCTCGGCCTGACCGAGCAGGACATCGAAGCACTTTTAGACGATCTATGCCATCGAAGTAGCCACCGAGTCATCCACTTTCTTTGGCGACCCTGCTTATCGGACCCAAAGGACGATCATATTTTGGAGCTAGCTGTAGCTTCTGAGACGGCCATTATCGCAACGCACAATGTCAAACATTTTAAAAACGCGACCGCGTTTGGTGTCCGTGTCCTCACCCCAAGTCAGTTATTGGAGGAACTAAAATGAGTGCCTTAAACTTGCGTTTACCAGACTCAATTCACCGGCACATCAAAGAGATCGCTAAGCGCGAAGGGGTCTCTATCAACCAATTCATATCTACGGCGGTTTCTGAGAAAGTCTCGGCTATTTTGACTGAAGAGTATTTGTTGGGTAGAGCGCGTAGAGCAAAGAAAGGGGCCCTGAGAAGCATACTGGATAAAGTCCCCGATCGGCCTCCACTGCCAGAAGATACACTCTGACCTCAGATTGCGACGTAACTGCACAGCATCCTGAATCTCCTTCATCTATAGTTGCGCTTGAGCCTGACTACTCACAGCGCAGAGCTTCTACCGGATCGATCCGACTCGTCCTGATGGCATAGCCCAAGCGGCAATCAACTCGGCCACGGTGTACATGCGGTGATGCTGCATTTACTCGTATCTCAACGCATCCGCCGGATTGGTCCGCGCCGCCAACCACGTCTGACTGCTGACAGTAGCCAGCGCAACGGCGAGCACGCCCACGCCCGCCAGCACAAACCAACCCAAGCCAATGTCAATGCGATAGGCGTAGAACGCGAGCCAGCGGTTCAACGCGAAATAAGCCACAGGCCAAGCAATCACATTGGCCGCCACCACCAGCCAGCCGAATTCGCGCGACATCAACAGCAGCACGCTGCCGGTGGTAGCGCCTAATACCTTGCGGATGCCAATTTCCTTGGTGCGCCGCACCGCCGCTAAGGCGACCAAGCCAAAAAGCCCCATGCAGGAGATCGCAATGGCGACGGCACTCATCCATCGCATGACAACGCCGACGCGCTGCTCTTCCCAGTATTCCGCAGCAAATCTCTCGTCGAGGAAGCGCACGCCCCATAATTCGTATTCCGGCAAAACCCGCTTCCACAGCGTCTTTACCTCTTCAACTGCCGCGGGCAGGTCGGCACGGTCGAGCCGGAACAAGGTGTGATCGAACTGATCTTCCCGCAATTTGGGAGTCGTCAAAAAAGCTGGCCCTATGGCATGGCGCATATTCACGAAGTGAAAATCCTCGACTATGCCGATTACCGTCATCGGCTCGTCATTATCATCAGGGAGCGTCAAGGTGCGGCCGATTAGGTCTTCAGAGCCGAAGAAGCGCGCGGCGGTTTCATTGAGCAGGACGCCGTGCGGCAGATTGGGATCGAAGCCCTCGAAGCCCTGCCCGAAGAGGACCTCGATCCCCATGACGCTTAGGAAGTTTGGACTCACGTAGAAGGGCTTGGCGTGGAGCACTTTCTCATCGGACCGGATTGTCATGGGGGGTAGGCCGCCAAAGCCGGGGGCTGCCGAGGCACCGGTGACTCCCTGTACAAGTCCCGGTCGGGAATTGATCTCGTTGGCAAGGCGCTCAATCTGCAAAGCATCGAGATCGCCTTTAAATTGGATAGCCAGCAAGACTTGGTCGCCGTCGAAGCCCAAATCCTTAGTCCGCATGAAATCGAGCTGTCGCGCCATAGTGATCGTCACGACGACGAGAATGGCCGACAGTGCAAACTGCACGACAAGCAGACCGCGACCAAGCAGACCGCGACCCGGCTGAGGCGTCTTCCTAGACAGTGCCCGGACGGGATGGAGCCGCGCAACCACTTGAGCCGGATACAAGCCCGAGAGAACGCCGACCACCAAAGCAAGAGTTAAGGCACCTATCCCCGTCTCGACAGCCAGCCACTCGATCTCTAACTGCTGATACACGACCGCGTTAAACGTCGGCAGCAGGACTTCGGCAAGGCCCATGCCAACGACGATGGCGATTAGGCTCACCACGATTGCTTCAGCGAGGAATTGGTTGGAAAGCTGGTGGCGCGTCGCGCCGATCGCCTTGCGCATCCCAACTTCCAAGGTCCGCGTCATGGCGCGGCTCATGGCGAGATTGACGAAGTTGATAGCTGCGATCAGCAGCACAAGCGCGGCCAGCCCTGCCAGCAGATAGACATGCTCGACCGAGCCATAACCGAGAGGGACGGGTCCCGTTATACTAGGTCCTAAATGAGCGCCTGCAAAAGGTTGCAACTTCAGTCGATCCCGAGAGGTCAGGGGCTCCAGTCGCGTTTCCACTTCGGTAGGCTCTATGCCCTCTTCGAGTTCAATAAAAAGTCCGTCTAGGCCCCTGAAGTCCAGAGTTTCAGCCGTTACTGCGGGCACGAGTACCTTTAGACGCAAAATGGAAGGCCCCGGCAGGGGTGCCAGCACACCCGCAATGGTGCGCTCCACCTCAATAGGCGTCTCCTTAGCTGGCGATGTCGAGTAATCCCGCTCGACGGTGTGCAACTGGATGCGCTCGCCCAGCATGGCGTGGGCTGGAACATCCGGGCCGAAGTACTTCTGCGCCGTCTCATGGGCGAGAACAACGTTCTGGGGATCGTCGAGGGCCGTCGTCGCATCGCCCGCAGCCAACGGCAAGGTGAACATGGTGAGGAAGGCCGGATCGACGGCGAGGAAGTCCTCGTCAAAGGTCTCATCGCCATACGAGACTTCGCCGTCTCCATCCACTATGGAAACCGATTCGCGGATGCCGGCGACTTTGGTACGCACAGCTTCGCGCTCACTGTCACGTATCATGGTGTGACGGTTGAAAGGGTCACCGGGTTCGGGCTCTGGAGAGTCGACATAGATGGCGAATATTCGATCCCCTTTTTCGTGCCAAGCGTCGAAGGAGGTCTCGTGGCGCACGAACAGCAGACACAGGACCGCCACGGCAAAGGCCACAGACAGGCCGACGATGTTGATCAGCGAGATCATCTTGTTGCGTCCCAACACGCGCAGGGCAATGATCAGATTGCTCTTCCACATAGTGTGATTCCCCATATTCTCATTGAGTGTTCAGGACTGTTAGTTCTCAAACATTCCTACTCGTATCTCAACGCTTCCACCGGATCGATCCGACTCGTCCTGACGGCGTGGTACGCGACGCTCACCCAAGCGGCGACCAATGCGGCTGCAACCGCCGCGACGAACGGACCAGCACCGACCTCGGCGCGCTCGCTGAACTGCTCCATCCACCCAGCCATGCCAAAGTAGGCGATCGGGCAGGCGAGTAAGCTGGCCACCAGCACCAAGCGCGTGAGCTCTCCGGCGAGAAGGCGGCCGATCTCTACCCCACTAGCACCCAACACCTTGCGCACGCCGAACTCCATGCGCCGGCGCTGCGCGGCAAAGGAAGCGAGACCAAACATCCCCACGCAGGCGACGAGCAGGGACAGCCCGCCGAAGCCGGCGAACAGCGTCCCCAGTCTTTCATCCTTTCGGTACAAAGCGGCAAAGCGATCGTCGAGCAGGGAATACTCAAACGGGTGAACGGGATCTAACTCCACCATCACCGCCTCAGCTTGCTGCACTACGTGCTGTAGGGAATGGGCGCGAAAGCGAATGAGCAGGTAATTGTGCCACGGCCATAGCTGCATGACGACCGGTTGGATGCCACGCCGCAGAGAGCCTGAGTGGAAGTCCTCAACCACGCCGACGACCGTGCCTTCAGGTGAGACGCCCGTGCCCCCAGCTTGCCCAATCGCCAAAGTCCGACCAATAGCAGCCTCCGCGGACTCCCATCCCAGCGCTTGCACTGCCGCCTGAGAGAGGACGAAGTACCCATTGCGCGGCTCCATGGTCTCAGTAAACCCCTCTCCTGCTGCCAAGGTCATGCCGAGCGTTTCCGTCGCGCCAGCATCGACCCACAGCAAATCGACGCTCACGGGATCTGCCTCCGCACTGTGCGGCTGGATGCTGCTTCTGCCCACCGGCCCTGCCGGGAACAAAGCGGCCGCGCTCACCGAGGAAATCTCCGGTAGCTGGCCCAACCGCGCCTTCACCGCCTGCGGGTCGCTCCGCATCGGCTGACTGCGGATCGGCACCACCAATACCTGCTCGGTCTCGATACCAAGCTCCGCGTTCTCGATAAAGGCCAATTGCTGCTGAGCAATCGCCGTTGCACAGAGCAGTCCCACGGAGACGACAAACTGCGCCGTCACCATGCCTAGGCGACCCCTTCTGCTGCCAACGGCTCCACTACCCTCCAAGGCCCGCACCGGCGCGATCCGGGCAAGGCAAAAGGCAGGGTAGCCGCCCGACAGGACCACCGCCAAGAGAAAGATCGACGCCATCAAGGCCAGCACCTGCGGATCGGAGTACGCCAAGGCAATCTCCATCCCGCCGAAGCGCGTCACGTATGGAGCCAAGGAGTCCGCCAAGACCACGGCGATAGCAAAGGCCAAGGAGGTCACCACGGCCGACTCGATCAGGAATTGCCGCGCCAGTTGGCTGCGACCAGCGCCCATCGACAACCGCAGCCCAATCTCGCGCACCCGCTGTGCAGCCAGAGCGGTTCCCAAATTGGCGTAGTTGAGGCAGGCGACGAGCAGGACCAAGCACGCGACCGTCGCCAAGATGATCACCTCGCGGATGTCTCCACCTCCTGCGATGCCCAGATCCTCCCGCGAATGGAGATGAATCCGCTGGAGCGCCTGTAGCTCCCAGTGGCCGCGATCGTCAGCGCCGAAGTGCTCTTGCCGCAGTTGGTCGAGCTGCGGGCGCAACGCATCTTTCTCAACGCCGGGACGCAGCAGCAGATACGTGCGGTACATGCTGCGCCGCCAGTCGCTCACCGCAGTAGGCCCCAGCCAGCGTTCCACTGTGGCAAAGGAGGCGAGGAACTCGATCCGCAGGTGCGACTGCTCGGGTAGGTCGCGCAGAATCCCGGTCACCTTCAGGTCGAGGTGATCCTTAAAGCGGATGACTTGCCCCATGGGATCGGCGTCGCCGAACAGCTTGCGCGCCGCAGACTCGGAGAGGAGGACGGTAAAAGGCTGGGCAAGCGCCGTAGCGGCGTCGCCCGCTACCAAGGGCAGGGTAAAAACCTTCAGAACCTCCGGGTCGGCAAAGAGAAAGGCGTCCTCGTAGAAACGCTTCTCACCGTGGCTGACGAGCGGCACTGGGTTGTCCACGTTTAGCATGCGCACTACGGCTTCCACCTCGGTCGTCTCGCGCTGAAGGCTGGTGCCGAGGACGGCAGGCGTCGTCAGGCGGGCACCTTTCTCGCCCTCGGTGACGACTCGGTAGATGCGCTCGCCGTGCTCGTGAAAGCGGTCGGTCTCCAGTTGGCCGAGCACCCAGATGGCCATGAGCATACAGCCCGCGAGCCCGACCGCTAAGCCGCCGACGTTGGTCAGCGCGTAGAGCCGGTGGCGGGTCAGATGGCGGGCGGCAATGTGTAGGTAGCTCTTGAACATGATCTACTCCTAGCGAGGATATTCACTCATTCGTAGCGCAGCGCTTCTACCGGATCGGCCTTAGCCGCCTTATACGCCTGATGGCCGGAACTGAGCAAAACCGCGACGAGCGCAATCGCAACGCCAGCGGCAAAATGCCACGCCGCCAGATCAATGCGGAAGGCAAAGCCATTCAGCCAGTCGCGCATCCACCACCACGACAGAGGCCACGCCACTGCCGACCCAATCAGGGCGAGACAGGCAAACTCGCGAGTCATCAGCGTGGTAAGGCCAAAGACGCTGGCACCAAGGGCCTTGCGGATGCCGATCTCCTTGGTGCGGCGACCGGCGGCGAGGGCGGTAAGCGCAAAGGCACCCAATACAGAGATGAACACCGCGCCGACCGCAGCCCAGGTGATCAGCCGACGCCAGCGCAACTCGGCGCGGTAGGCCGCTTCCATATCCTGCTGCAGGAAGGAGAAGTGGAAGTCTTCGTCGCTAATGATGCTGCTCCACGTCTCCTGCATGTACTGGACGACTTCTTGCATATCCCCCGGTTTCACGCGCACGAACATGAGATCGGGAGTGCCATAGTCGGGGGCGAGTAACAGCAGGCTCGGAGGGAAGTCCTCGTATCCTGACTCGAAGGTGAAGTCCTTGACTACGCCGATGATGCGCGCTCCAGTCCCGCGCCTGCCACCTATTGGCTTGCGTCCCCCCTCCCTACTCATCGTGTGGACGATATCGATCGTCTCACCAATCGGGTCGGCGAATCCGAGGCGCGCTGCTGCGCTCTCGGAGATCACCACAAGGTTATCCTTGTCTCCTTGGTCCAGCGAGAAATCTCGGCCATGTATCAACTCCAAGTTCAGGGTCTCGACAAAGTTGTGGTCCACCTCGTAGGGAAGGATGTTTGCTTCCCTGCCGCTCTCCGTCACTGCCCAGAATCTCCCGCTGAGGCGTCCGAAGTCCAAGAAATCTTCATAGTCTTCATCCATCAGGGAGATCGAGGCGATGCGACTGTGCTGCAAAAAGACATTCACGAGAGAATTCAGATGATTCATGGGGCCGATAGAGTCCGTATCCACTAAGATGACGCGCTCCTGATCGGTGTGCCGAGTCATTAAGTGCTCTAGCTGGTGATACATGACCAAGGTGCTGGTGATCAACCCCACGGAAATGGCCAACTGCACACTGACTAACACGCGGCTGAGCCGAGCAACTCCAGTTATGGACACGTTGCGCCGAATCGCGTTCAGGGGCGTCAGACGGGAGAGCACGAGCGCCGGATACCAACCAGCACCCAAGCTGACCAGCAGCAACAACACCCCTAATGCACCCAGCATACTCGGCTCGCTCAAACCGAGCGATAGCTCCTGCGAAAAGATCGCGTTGAACGCCGGCAGTAGCAGCGCCGCCAACGCACACCCGGCACCCACCCCGACAACAGACAACACCACTGCCTCGCCGATGAACTGACGCATCAACTGTCCGCGTCCGGCACCCGCCGCCTTGCGTACGCCAACCTCGGCCGCTCGCAGCGAGACCCGGCCAATGGCCAGATTGACGAAGTTGATGCACCCCATCAACAAAACCGCCAAGGCGATACTGACGAGCACATACGAGATGAACGGATCCCTCGACTCTACTACACCGTGCCCAATTGATTGCCTTAGACTGGTATCCGAGTGCAGGTCAATCAGCGGCTGCATCCGAAATGGCGAGAACTCCTCCGGGAAGTCTTCTGGTGGCTCCTGTCCATCACTTTGGATCATGCTCCGCGTGAGTTGCGCGAAGGCCGGCACGAGGTCGGCTGGGTCTGCCCCTGACGCGAGGAGGACGTATGCGTTGCACGAGCCGTCCCACTCATTGGGGAGCTTGCGGAATAAGAATTCCGTGTTCTCAAACGGCAGCAGCATGTTAAACTGAATTGACGACGCGTGCGGAACCGGCGCGGCTACTCCGGTGATGGTGAAGTCTTCTACATCCGACCTCGTCCCCCTCATCGTCAAGTTCTGCCCTAGCGGATCGGCGTCGCCAAACAGGCGTTGAGCCATCTCGTAGCTCAGCACGACGGAGTTGCGCTCGGCCAGCGCCGTGGAGGCATCCCCTAGCAGAAGCGGGAAGTCGAAGACCTCGAAGAATGCAGGATCGACGGCGAGGAATTCCTCCTCAAACGAACTGCCTTCAAAGGTCACCCGCACAACGCGCCTCTTTCTTTCGTTCCCATCCCCCGCACTGAGGCGCACCGTGCGCTCTATGTGCGGAGAGAGGGCTTCCAACTCGGGCGCAAAAGCAAAGTCAATCACGTCGGCTATGCGCATCAGCCCCTCTTCCGACCCCATGGCCTCGACATAAACGCGATAGATCCGGTCCGCTTTGCTGTGGAAGCGATCAAACGACCACTCCTGAGAGGCAAAACGCCAGGCGAGCAGGCAGAACGCCATGCCCAAGCCCAGCCCCGCGAGGTTGATCGCCGTGTGCAGGCGATGGCGCATCAAATTGCGCCAAGCGATGATCAGGTTATTGCGTAGCACAGTTTCTATTTTCCTTTCCCTTGATTCTGCAATGTTCTCGCCGACGGAATGACTCACTTGATAAGGTCATACCCTCTCCTCGTCGAGTCGGCTGCTGCGGTCGGCAGGGTTCGGTACGCGGGTCATCAGCGTGGTTACTCCGTGGCGCCAGCCGCTTCAAGAAGTTCTACCACTTCTTTGCGGAAGTGACTGTTTTTGCGACTGTTTTTGGCAATGCGCAAGGCCGTCCAGCCGTAGTCATTTTGGGCGTTAATGTCGGCCCCGTTGGCGAGCAAAAGCCGAGCCATTTCGACACCACCCTCCCGAGCGGCATACATCAAGGCCGTATCGCCGTTGTTATTTTGGGCATTAATGTTGGCCCCGTTGGCGAGCAAGAAGCGCACCACCTCCACAGCGCCCCCCTGAGCGGCATACATCAAGACCGTAATGCCGTAGTCATTTGGGTTGTGGAGGTCGGCCCCGTTGGCGAACAAGAGACGCACCACCTCCACAGCGCCCCCCTGAGCGGCATACATCAAGACCATCCGACCGGAGACATCTTGAGCGTGGAGGTCGGCCCCGTTGGCGAACAAGAGACGCACCACCTCCACAGCACCCCCCTGAGCGGCATACATCAAGACCGTCCGGCCGGAGGCATCTTGGGCGTGGAGGTCAGCACCATTGGCGAGCAAGAGACGCACCACCTCCACAGCACCCCCCTGAGCGGCATACATCAAGACCGTC
>JAPOYQ010000914.1 GCA_026706505.1 Gemmatimonadota bacterium | reverse complement strand
CGCACGAGGCGCGATTAATGAGAAAGCAGCGATTTGATCCGTCCCCACGACTGGGATTCGACGCTCGTGGCAGTAGCAGAAGGGACGATAGGTTGCCAATCGGGAGAGTCTCCACCTAAGCCGTTGGTCAATTCGACTAAGTTGCTCCCGTCTATATCAACGGCCCAAATGAGCCTAGTGAGAGAAGTGAAGGCGATTCTCATACTGTTGGGCGACCAAGTAGGGCTAGTTTCTACCCATGTGGCGTCGGACACGCACACAGTGCCCTTGGGGAGATCAGACCAAACGGGAAGCGGACCTGTGGGATCGAACACACACAGACCGCTCCGGTGTAGGTCTGGTAGAGGAATAACCGAGGCTTCCAGATCACCTATATAGGTGATCTGGAGGCGAGCGAGATTCTCTTCGTCTCCTTCTTTCCGCAACACGACGACGGCTTCTTTGGTTCCGTCCGGGGAACGACTAGAGTAGCGGAAATGGGGTACCTCTCTCCAGTCCACGGGCGAGGAGCCGCTGCCGTCCAGCGCCATAACGAACGCATCAGGGCCGTCCCTCTGACCCGCCTCCGACTCCTCAGTCATTTCCTCAGTCCACGAGAGAACATAGTAAATGCTACTCCCGTCTGCAGACCATGAAAGCGATATTTTATCGACTGAATCGTCTGTTAGCTGCTGTCGATTGCCACCGTCGGCATCCATCAACCAAATCTCCCCACGGTACTGATCATCGTCAAAAATGTAACCGATATAGGCGATCTTCGTGCCATCCGGTGACCAAGCCGGGCTAGTGCAATGCTGTCCTTGGGTTAGGTTGACGGGATCGCTTCCATCCGCATTCATGATCCACACGTCCGCGTCCCCCTCGCGGTGGGAGATAAACGCTATTTTACCGTCGGCTTGCCCCCAGCCAGCAACGGCCAACCCCAGCGTTGCCAAGCAGACGATCAGTAGGAATCGATAGCTCATAACGTGGCTCCTTTCTTAAGGTGAATAGGCAGGACGTTGTTAGATATTATACCACAAATTGTAACCTAGATCACATCGATTCCTACTATTCCGACGGCGCACTAGACAAAATTGACGAAATCGTGGCGCACCCACAGCAGGTTGATCAGCCCCAGCACAAACCCCGCAATCACCAGCCACTTGAGACGGCTACCGTGCCGGCGGCCAATTCCGCGCAGATAGAGATAGATACCAAAGACGAACCACGTCGGCAGAGCCAGCCAGATCTTGGTATCCCCGCCTGGGAGGTATTCGCCCGGCGCGCCAAAGAGCCAAATCGCGCCCATGCCCAATCCCAAGGTAAAGAGCGAAAAGCCCCCGCCGGCAAAGCGAAAGGTCGCCGCCGCAGCCGTGTCAAGCGCGGGCAGGTAGCTGTTGAGCTGGCCCTTTTTCAGGGCTTGGTGTTGGACGAGGTAGCCGACCGCCGAGCAGAACGCCAGTGCGAAACCTACGTGCCCGAGCAGCGTTAGTACTACGTGGATGCCGAGGAAGGGATATTCCACGAGAATCGACTCGGCCTCCTCAAAGCGGAGGGGCATCAGCAGCGGATAGAGCAGGCCGAGAAAGGCGAGGGGTGCGGTCAACAAGCCGAAGTGGCGAATGCGCGCATAGCGCTCGCCGAGCAAGCCCGCGACCACCAAAGCCATGACCAGCGAGGCGATGATCACCAACATATTGGCGAAGAGGGCTTGGCCGGAAAGCGCAAAGTGCAGTACGATGCTGATCGCGTGTACGGCCAACCCCAGCTTCAGACTCTTGCGCCCCAGCGCGTCCCAGCCGCTCTTGTGCCAGAGGAAGTGCCCTTGAAACAGCAGCGCGGCAGCCAAGTAGAACGCCAAGGCGATGACGAGGGAGACAATGCAGAACGTCGTCACGATTCTTTCTCCTCAGCCTCGTCGTCAAGCCGGAAGAGTCGGCGCACCGTATCGAGGCGAACGTAGCCCTCGTCGTCGTTGGCGAACTCGCGGATCTGCACGAGCGGATCGTGCAGGAGCTTGTTGGCGTAACCGCGCAAGATGCCCTCGACGAGCTGGCGCTCGTCAGCGGAGAGCGGACCGAGTTGGGAGCCCCAGCGCGCGAGTTCTTGTTCTTGGAGGTAAGCGGCGCGCTCGCGCAAAGCGCGGATTAACGGGCCAGTGCCCAAGGCGTTGAACCAGTGCAAAAACTCCTTTAGCTCGTGGTCGATAATGGCTTGCACACAGCGTATCTCTCCCTCGCGCTCCTGGCGGTTGGCAGCAACCACTTGTTCGAGGTTGTCCATGTCGAACAAGAAGACGTTGTCGATGTCGCGCGCGGCCGGGTCAATGTCGCGCGGCACGGCAATGTCGATGAGGAACAGCGGACGTCCTCGGCGTTGCTCCATGGCTCGGCGCAAGTCAGCGGGCCGAATGACGTAATCCATGGCTGCAGTCGCCGAAATGACGATGTCAACGACAGCGAGCTGAGCAGCCAGTTCCTCAAAGGGCACGGCCTCGCCGCCCAAGCGGCTAGCCAGCGACTGGGAGCGGGCAAAAGTGCGGCTGCTTACCAAAAGCCGCTCGACGCCGGAGTCAACTAAGTACTGGGCAGTGAGCGCGCCCATCTTGCCAGCACCGACCAAGAGCACGCAGCAGCCCGTCAGGTTTTCAAAGACTTGACCAGCCAACTCGACCGCGGCCGTGCCAATCGACAGCCGGCCGCGGCCAATCTCCGTTTCGGCGCGCGCGCGCTTGCCCACGCGCAGCGAGCGCTGAAAAAGCTCGTTGAGCAACAGGCGCGCCGAGCCGTTTTGCTGAGCCATTTCCAGCGCGCGGCGCACTTGCCCGAGTATCTCGGACTCGCCGACGACGAGGGAGTCAATGCCGCTGGCGACGCGAAAAAGGTGAACGGCCGCGTCTGAGTCGTTGAGCTGGTAGAAGTGTGATTCGAGCGCTGCAACATCTACGCCTTGGCATTCGGCGAGAAAGCGGCGCACTTGGGCCAGTCCGCTGTCGCCATCGGCAGCCAAGTATAGCTCGGAGCGGTTGCAGGTGGAGAGAATGGCCGCCTCGTGCAGCCCGTAGTCGCCGACGAGCCGGGCTAGGGCCGAGGGCTGGTCGCTTTCGGGGAAGGCTAGCCGCTCGCGGATTTCCACTGGCGCGGTGTGGTGATTGATTCCTAAAGTCAGTATATGCACAGCTTTAAAAGTACTTATTCTACTGGGAAACCGCGAACCCGATACGGGAAAGGAATGCGGCCATGGTCAAATACCTATTGGTCGGTTTGGCACTCCTAGGTGCGGCAGCCGATGTGGGTGCCGGGGCTTGGACGTTGCAGAGCGGCCAGTTGTGGGGCAAACTCACGTATTTCCAGCAGCAAACTCAGGAGTGGTATGTCGGCAAGGGGCGCTTTGGCGCGCCCGGCACCCGCGCCCGCTACGACTTTGACGGGCAATACGAATCGCGGGCCGTCTTTTTCGAGAGCATGTACGGCGTCACCGACCGCTTAGACCTCGGCTTACAGGTTCCCTATTTCGACCAATCCTTTGCCAACGCCGCGTTTGCCGAACCCCGCACGGACACCGGCCTGAGCGACATTCGCGCCTTGGCCAAATTTCGCCTCTTGGCCCAGCCCTTGGTCCTCGCGCTCAAAGCCGGCGTCAAGGTGCCAACCGGAGAGTTCAAAAACGAAGACGGGCTGATCCCGGTGGGCGAAGGGCAGTGGGACTTCGACTTCGTCGGGCAGGTGGGACGCTCCTTTTGGCCGCTACCCTTGTACGGCAACATCGACCTCGGCTATCGCGTCCGCACCCGCAACGAGCAGATCGACCGCGATCCAGGCGACGAGTGGTTCCTCAACGCCGAAATGGGCTACCAGCTCTTGCGTCAACTCATGCTACTGGGCAAATGCGAAGTGCTACGCAGCGATCCGGCGATTGACTTCTTCGGCGACTTTGAGATTGAGACCGGAATCAAGCGCATCACCTACCTGACGCCAGCCCTGCTCTACGCCATCGGCCAGCGCACGACTATCGAGGCGGCGGTGCGCTTCTCGCTCAACGGGCGCAACTTTCCAGCCGGGCGGCAGTTCGTTTTGGGGGTAGCAACGACGTTGGGAAAAGACGGGAGCTAGCGGCGCAGCTTGGCCAAGCGCTGTTGGATGGCCTCAGCCATGTCTGGCCGCTGGCGAATGACGGCGTCGAAGTGGGGTTTGGCCTCGGAGGAGCGACCTAGCATCTCCAACATCAATCCCAAGTTAAAATGGGCCTCGGCAAAATCGGGGTTGCTCTGCAAGGCTCGTTCAAAGTGGGCGACGGCCTGCTCCCATTCGCGGCCTTGGGCTAGCGCAATCCCAAAGTTCACGTGCGCCTCCGGGTAATCTGGGTTGTACTCCAGCGCCAACTCGAAATGCTCCAGCGCCAACGAACGCTGGCCGGAACGCATGTAGAACATGGCCAAGGTGTGGCGGGTGTCCCAGTCTTGAGGGTCGGCTTCGAGCAGCTTCTTGTAGCCGTCGATTTCCTGCCCTAGCCACTTGCGGTAGAAGTCGCGGCGGAGTCGCGCTACGTCCGGGAGGCGGCGCGGCAAAGTCTGTAGCGTCAGGTCGCCCATCTCGTCGGTCGGGTGCAGCCCGTAGCGCGCTGGCACGGGCGGGTCGTGGGGTTGGCGGGGGTTTTGCGCGGAGTTGTCGTACGCGTACTCCATGACCAGCGTCGCGCCAGCCGGCAAGAAGACCGGCGCGGAAAATCGGTAGTCGTCCTGCCAGCTAAAATCCCAATCCTCAATCCATATGAGCCACTCCCGCTCTCCGTCGGGCAACTCGGCGTACGCCCGGATTTCCCGGCCGAGGTAATGCGCGTGCGGATAAATGGTCAAAACCTCGACGTCCACGGGCAGCCGGTACGTATCGCGAATCCAATGGTCGCTCGCGCCGGCCGGAATATCTATGTCTTTGCGGCCCAAGCGCAGCATGGCCGGGCGTCTCTTGGGCGGCGCATCGGCAAAGAACAGGCCGACGCGGGCCTCGATGGATTCCTCTTTGCCGGTCGGCAACATGTGCAACTGTAGCAGCAAGTCCGTGCCCGGATCGAGCCGCCAAGCCAAGCTGTCGCTGCCGGGGTACGGGGTCTTGCCTTGGGTCCAGCCGAGAAAGTGCCCGTCGGCATCCTCGGCCTCGCCAAAACTCATGCCGTCAAAGCCCGGGGCACCATCGCGCCCGTCTCGCCGCCGCGCCGCGCCGCTGCGGTCGATCATCATGGTGGCGTGGTGGACGATGCGCGCGTTGCCCGGCCTGAACTCTAGCGCCTTGACGTAGCGCGTTGAATCAACGGGCAGTGGGATGGCGAAGTTGCGGAAGACATCTGGGCCGTCGGGCCGTAGGGTGTAGGCCGACGTCATAGAGGCAATTAAGTCGGGCTGGCCCAACTCCCACTCACTCTCCCACTGGGGCAGCGGCGGCAAATCGGCAGGACTACCCTCCTGCTTGCCGTGGTCAACCCAGCGGCGGATCGCAGCGATCTGCTCCGCGCTCAATCCGCGCTCGCCAGCAAAGCGACCATAGCCGTGCTTGGGCTTCCACGGCGGCATGTAGCGGCTCTCCGTGACAAAGGCGATTTGCTCGGCGCGCGCACTCACATTCGCATAGCTGAGCAAGTCAAAGGGGGCTGGGCCGGCGGGTCGGAGGCAGGGGGCGCAGGTGTGAAAGACGATCGGCGCACTGTCGCGGTGGAAGGTCGGCGCTTCTCCTCCACTGCACCCAAAGCAGGCCGTAACTAGGAATACGCAATAGCGCGTCATTGCAGGTCGGCGATAAAGCAGCCAATCGCCTCGGTGGCGCTCGGGTCTGGGGGGTGGCCAGCGAGGGCGGCCTCTATGGCGTTTGCGAGGTCATTTCGGGTCGGCTGTGGGCGCACTTGGTCGAAAGCCATGTAGCGGTCGTCGATGCGGCCCCGATAGACGACGTTGCCTCGCGCACCTAAAACCACGGCTTCTGGAGTCACACTCGCGCCGACTCTTTTGACGAGGGCGTGCTGCACGTCCCGCAGGGCTTGGCCCGGCAAGCCGTATTCCCGACCGTGGCGGCGGATGGCGTCCGCATCCTCGCGGCGGTCGGGATACACCAGATAGAATGCAACGTCTTGTGGCTGGAAGCGAGCGTGAAGACGCGCTATGGTCGGAGCGTAGCGGTTGGAGATGGGGCAATCGGTCTGGACGAAGAGCAAAACCACAACGGGAGCGCGGTTGACAAAGGGATCGACCGGATTGCCAGCCAAGTCGAGGGCTTTGGGGGGGTCGGGACGGCAGCCGACCAACAGCAGGGATGCGAAAATGGCTAAGAACATAAAAAAAGAAAACGGATATTGGGCACCGACGGCAAGACCGCCGACTTTGCGCATTTTTATTAGGTAGGGAATGACTTTGCCCCTTACATTGTCTAATAATATGCCGGAGCAAGTGGGCACAGACCGCGCCCTGATCGACCAAGCGCGCGCGGGCGACGAAGCGGCCTTGCGCGCCCTAATCGAACGCTATGAGCCGCAAGTGGCTGCTACAGTCGTGGGCATGTTAGGGCCAGGCGACGAGGCCGACGACGTGGGGCAGGAAACCTTTGTCCGCTTTTACCAATCGCTGGACAAGTTTCGCGGCGACGCGGCGCTGGGCACCTATTTGACGCGCATTGCCATCAACCTCTCGCTCAACGCGCTAGAGCGCCGCAAGCGGCAGCGCTGGCGCTTCTGGAGCCGCGACGACGAACAGGCTCCGCCCGAGCCGAGCGTCGATGGCCGCGACGAACAGGCCGCGAGCGAGCGCGAACAAGCAGTGCAGGCAGCTCTCGACCAACTCAATCCGGCTTTCCGGGCGGTGGTGGTGCTGCGGATGATCGAGGGTTATTCGACTAAGGAGACGGCTGCGCTGTTGGAGGTCGCCGAGGGCACGGTGCTCTCGCGGCTCGCGCGCGGCATGAAACAGCTAGAGACCATCCTCAAAGACGAGGACCTATATGACTGACAGCTATCGCAGCGAAATGCTGAGGGCGCTGACCGGCGAATTGAGCGCGAGCGAGCGCGAGGCATTCGAGCGCGCCCTAGCTACCGACGATGCGCTCCGCGCCGAATGGGAGCGCCTGCAAAAAGTCAGCGGCCTTTTGCAGGAAAGTCGCGCCGACTCGTTCCGGCCGTTCTTTGCCACCCGCGTCGCGCAGCGCATCAAAAGTCAGCGCGAGGAAAGCCTCACCGATGCCCTTGTGTGGCTCTTTCGCCCCTTCGCTCCGGTTGCCATAGCAGTGGTCGCCTTTTTGGCACTGAGCAACTGGAACGAGCGCGAACTCATCGGCGACGACGCCTCGTTCTTCGCCGCGGTTTTCGCCGCGGTGCCCGCCACGCCCGAAGCAGCGTACGTACTGGACATGTGACATGCGAGGGAGAACTAAAGGCGCGCTCATTCTCTTTAGCACCCTGCTCATCGGCGTGCTGATCGGGACTCTGCTCTCCGGGTGGTTTGTCCGCGACCGCCTGCGGCCCATTCCGCATTCTCGTTACTTCGTCCGCAGCACCGAGCGGTTGATAGCGCCGCAGGACGAAGAGCAGCGCCAAGCCGTGCGGGCCGTGCTGCGGCGACACGCGACAGCGCTCCGCGAACTTAATGCCAAGCACCGGGAGGCCCTAAAGGAGCAGTTGGATGCGTCGCGGGCCGAGCTAGCCCCCTTGTTATCTGAAGAGCAACTGCGGCGAATGGATCGGCGGCTGCGGCGCTTTGGGGAGCTGATGGGACCTTGGCGCGAACGACAGCACCACAAAAAAGTGAAACCGCACGGGAATAAATAGCATCAATCGGTGGTCTAATGGGGCGTAGAGAAGAGAAACGGCCATTTCTCACGAACCGCCAACTAGCGGCGGCAAACCCAACTAACCACCCAATGCGGAGAACGTAAAATGAAAAAGAAATGGATCATCTCAGCCGGCGTCGCGCTAGCACTCGGCGCGCTGGCCACCGTAGCCGTAGCCGAGCGCGGGGAAAAGATGCGGGAACACAGGCAGCCCATGCCGTGGATGCTGGGGCGTCTCGACCTGACCGACGAGCAGAAGGAGCAGTTGCAAGCGTTGCGCAAGGAACACGTGGAGGCCAGGCGCGAGCAGCGCGAGGCCATGGCCGCCATGGGCAAGGAGCAGCGCGAAGCTGTAATGAACATTTTGACCGAGGAGCAGCAGGAGACCCTCAAAGAAATGCGCGCCAAGCGCGGCGAGTTTTTCGACCGGCGCGGCTGGGGGGACAAGGATCGGCACGACATGCGGCGCGGCGGTAAGGGTCGGCACGACGGCCGGCGCGGCGGCCAAGGCGCATTTTCAAGGCTAGACCTGACCGACGAACAGAAGGAACAGTTCGTGGAATTGCGCACAGAACACCGCACAGAAATACGCGAAACGCGCCAAAAGCACCGCACGGCTTTGGAAAGCGTCTTGACCGACGAGCAGCGCGAAAAGCTAGAAGAGATGAAGGATGAGGCGTTTTACGGCAGCGGCAGGCGCTGGCGCGGCAAGCGGTAAGCACCGATTCCCATTTTCCTTTTCCCATTTTTCAGAACGACGCGGAGTAGCTGGTCTACTCCGCGTTTTTTATGGAAATTATATCCCTGAGTGCCCAAGGCACAAGAGGCGGGAGGTGTGGAGTGGGGCATATGACTAAGAAGCCATCGGCGATTCTGACAATAGCCGACACCTCCCGTCCTTAATCAGATATACCCTGACCTTGTCGGAGGAGTGAGGTGTACCCCGTCAACTGGACAGGTACTTAGCAGATAATCGCCACAGTCACAGGAATCGCTATGGCTCGCAGACCAACCGAAATCATCTATGGGTCAGACGACAGACCGAGGGGTGCTACTCTTGCCACCTTGGGCTTCCAACACCTGCTCATCGCCTCGGTCGGACTGATCTTCCCAGTCATCCTCGCGGTCGAGGCTGACGCGGATCCAAACCAGACGCAGCATCTGGTCCAAGCGACCCTGATCGCCGTCGGAGTTGCGACGATTTTGCAGGGGCTGCGCAAGGGTCCCTTCGGTTCCGGCTATCTGTGTCCCGGCGTAGGCACGCCGGTTTATTTTCCTGCGTCGCTGCTGGCAATCAAGAGCGGCGGCCTGTCCCTTCTGTTCGGCATGCTCTTCTTCGCCGGACTCGTCGAGGCGCTGTTCTCGCGTCTGCTGCCGCGCTTACGGGCGCTCCTTCCGACCGAGGTGACGGGCGTGGTGGTCACGATGGTCGGGCTGTGGGTTATCCAGATAAGCGTTTCGAGATTTGTCGGAGTGAGCGGCGAGGACACCGTTTCGGATGTTCGAGAGGTTCTGGTTGGCGGCATCGCTTTGGCGGTGATGTGCGCTTTCAGCGTCCTGCGCAAGGGCCCTTGGCGACTCTACTGCGTCGTTATCGGGATTGGCGTCGGGTGCGTTGTTTCTTGGTTGTGCGGTCTCACGACCGTTGATGACCTCGCACCGCTTGAAGCCGCCCCCTTCCTTTCCGCGCCCGGATTGGTGGCCATGGATTGGTCTTTTGACATCGCGCTCGCAATCCCGTTTGGCATCGCGGGACTCACCGCCGCTCTCAAGGGAGCAGGTGACTTGAGCGTGTGTCAGAAGATCGACGCCTCGGACTGGAGGCGTCCCGATTTCGGCACGATTGGGCGCGGGATTCTCGCCGATGCGGCAGGCACCATGTCCGCAGGCATCTTCGGCGGGGCCGGGCAGGCCACCTCCACGTCCAACATAGGGTGCGCCATTGCGACAGGCGCGGCCAGCCGCTGGATCGGCTTCGTGGCGGGCGGCCTGACGATCATGCTGGCCTTCTTCCCCAAAGTGGCGGCCCTCGTGAGCATTATCCCCACGCCCGTGATGGGTGCTGCACTCATGTTCGCCGCGGCCTTCATGATCGTCGCCGGAATTCAGGTGATCTGTTCGAGGATGCTCGATACGCGCAAGATACTGGTCGTTGGCCTCGCCCTCACGATGGGCCTGAGCGCGGACCTCGGACCCCACCTATACGCTGGGGTTCCGGCCTGGATCGCACCGGTGTTCAGCTCTTCCCTGTCCCTGACCATGGTCACGGCCGTCGTTCTCAATCTACTGTTCCGCATTGGCATCGCCACGCGCCGCTCTTTCGAATTCGCGCCGGGAGCGGATGCATCCGCGACTATCGCGGATTTCATTGAGGCGAGCGGTGCGGCTTGGGGAGCGCGCGCCGATGTAATCACCCGCGCGATGTCGATTATCACCGAGTTTGCCGAAGCTGCCGCTGACGCGGAGTTGGTACAAGGCGTTGTAAGCGTGGAGGTAGTGTTCGACGAGCTCAACCTCCATATCGAGCTATGCTACGCAGGTGAACCGATCATGTTACCGAGAGACCGGCCGACACCGGACGAAATCCTGGATGAAGGCGGTCTGGTGCGGCTTTCCGGCTATTTGGTCGGTCAACTCGCGGACAACCTCAGGATGGACGTATTGGACGGACGTCACCGCTTGAGAATCCGTTTGATGCACTGAAGGTGTCGCCGGACCGCCAGATGTGTATCACGGGACAACCTCTCACGCTCCCGGCGTCGCGCCTGAACCTGCTCTCTACGCCGCGCCGACTGCTGGGGGATACGTGCGTTGACGCCGCGATCTGCGACCGGATTCGCTGCCCGGGCGTCGCGGACGGAGCCAAGGTCGTAGCTCGCGCACAGGAGCGACCGGCAGCACGCCGACAACGAAGATCGGGACCAAGGCGAGCCGCTGTTGGTTTTTGCCTGTCTGGGTATGGCGTTGACGTTGAAAAATGTTGCCAGATGTGTTTTCGAACCCAAACGAGTGCATCTGAAAAAGTGGCGCGGATTCAACTTGTAAATGCAATTTGGCCGTGTTTAGGTTTAACTCCTGTTTCCTTGGATAAGATCTCGTATGGCGTTTGAAATGCCAATCCCTTTCGCGGCCGATGATTGAGCCGCTCCATGATGTGATGGATCTGTTGGTCAGACAGCGAATCCAAGGCCGTACCTTTGGGCACATACGGGCGAATCAGCCCGTTGGTGTTCTCGCCTTTGTCCCCGTTCCCAGGCATGATAGGGATGGGCAAAATAGACGATCGCGTCCAACGTCTGGGCGATCGTGGCATGGTGGGCAAACTCCTTGCCGTTATCGGCCGTAATCGTCTGGGTGTGCTCCTTATGGGGCGTGAGCAACCCAATGGTGGTCGCCGCCACGTGCTCGGCCTGTTTGGAGCCGACTTTGCCCAGCAGGGTATAGCGCGAGCGTCGTTCCACCAAAGAGACCAGCCCCCCCGTGCCCGGGTGCCCCATCACCAACTCGATTTACCAATCGCCGATGTGGCCTTAT
>JAPOYQ010000929.1:10942-11322 GCA_026706505.1 Gemmatimonadota bacterium | reverse complement strand
CGTGCTCCTTGGCATGAAAAAACCCGCTGTCATTGGAGCCGACAGCGGGAAAAGGTTGCAAAATAAACTTTAGTCCGTCGCTATCCGGCGCACATGGTCGTAGTCGTAGTGGTAGTCGTAGTGGTAGCCGTCGGCCCCGACGGGAGTCCGCTGAGGCTCTGTGCGGAAGCGACTGTGATAATAGCAGAAATCATGGTGTATAAAATACCGGCAGAGTTTCGATTGTGCAAGAGCCGCTAAGCTAGCTCGTAGTGGGCGCGGTCAGGCAGAGGCACCGGTTGACCGTCCTCGGTGTTGATACTCCAATTGGCTAGCCGCAGGCGCATGGCGGCGAGGGCGTCGCGGTGTTGCTCCTCGTCGATCACATTGACCAATTCGTT
>JAPOYQ010000929.1:3588-10908 GCA_026706505.1 Gemmatimonadota bacterium | reverse complement strand
CCTCGCCGCCATGCGCCTGCGGCGGCGAGGGCGTCGCGGTGTTGCTCCTCGTCGATCACATTGACCAATTCGTTTGGGTCGGCGACGAGGTCGTAGAGTTCGTCGCGGTCTCCCATGGGATCGTGGACGTACTTCCATTCGCGGGTGCGGACCATCTTGCAGCGGCCAGCCGCCTCGCGCCACTGCAAGCTGTCGATCAGGGTTTTGCGGCCCCAAGGTTGAGGCAGTTTTTCCAAGTCGGCCATGGTAAAGAGCGGCCCGCCGCAGCCGTATTCGGAAAAGGTCGCGTCCCGGGGTGTGGCGTTGGTTGCGGTGGGCAGCGGCGTTCCGTGCATTGAGCGCGGCTGCTCTAACTCTTGCAAGTGCAACAGCGTCGGTACTACATCGATCAGATTGGCCATGCTCTGGTCGCGCACTCCGGTGGCGACCTGCCCAGGCCAAGAGACGATCAGTGGCACCCGTGTCAGGCTGTCGTAGAAGACCCCGCCCTTGCACTGCATGGCGTGTTCGCCCATGAAGTCGCCGTGGTCCGAACAAAAGACCACAATCGTCTGTTCCCGCAGCCCCAGTTCGTCGAGTTTGTCGAGGATCTGGCCGAGCGCGTCGTCGATAAAGCGCACCATACCAAAGTACGAGGCCATGACGCCGTAGAGGTCTTCGGGCGGGTCGCGGCGTACCCCCAGCATTTGGTAGAGCACTCGGTTGCGCTCGGGGGCGCGCTCGTCGTCGAATTCGTCGTCGCGCCAGGGGGGTAGGTCAATGGCCGAGGGTGGGAACAGGGCCGCGTACTCGGCCGGGCAAAGCCACGGCTCGTGCGGGTCGGGAAAGGAAACCCACAGGGCAAAGGGCTGGTCTTGGTGCTTTTCGATGAAGCGCGTCGTCTGCCCGGCGATCAGGCCGGTGGAGTGGTCTTCCAACGGCAGTTCGGAAGTGCCGTAGCTAAAGCGGGGGTTTTGGTGGGCGAGCTGGCGATGCGCAGCGGCGACCTTGCGGCGACCTTCTTCCGGCCGGAACCAGTCCATGCCCCGCGTCTGTGGCCCCTCGTTGCGCCCGCCGTGGGTAAAGGCATTCCACACGTCAAAGAGCGCCAAATCCTCCTCCCGCTGGAAGCAGTGGTTTTTGCCGATCAGGCCCGTGGCGTAGCCAGCTTCCTTCCAGAGTTGCCAGGCGTGCGTGGCCCCGGCGGGCATCAAGGTCTGGTTGCGCCGGCCGCCGTGCGAGTGGGGAAACTGCGAGGTCCAAAAAGAGATGCGCGCTGGCACGCAGAGCGGGTGCGGGGTGATTGCGTTTTCAAAGAGCACGCCGTCGGCGGCTAGGCGTTCCATTGATGGGGTTTGGCAGAAGGTGTTGCCGTAGAGGTGGCTGGCCGTGGCGCGCTGTTGGTCGGTCATTATGACGAGGAGGTTGGGGCGGTCGGTCATGGGTGGGTTCCTTTAGCGAATAATCTCGTACTTGTACACCGGTTTACTTCATCCAATCTCGAAATACTATGGCATTGAACCCCGATCCTTCAGACTAGAGTGGCATACTCATAAACTGGGGTCTCAATGGTACGGACGGGGCGACATTGCTCCCACACCGCTTGCTGCAGGCGCTCAACGGTCTCCGGTGAGAAGTGCTTCTCACCCGTCTCGACGTTGACTCGCGCCGGGACGTTTTCAATGAGGAAGAGCCTCCCACCGAACTCAATGTGGTACGTCACGTTTTTTTCAATCAGCGTCTCATTCCATGCTCTGTCTTCAGGCATCGTCCTGTTTCCTTATCTTTGATCTAGCCGGTAGATGCACTGTGCGGATCATCGTATTTGGAGCACAGGAACCCTTTCAGTTTTTGGTCTCTGTACGTGTACACACCCGAAAATTTCCTCCTGCCACGGGGCCCAAATGACATTTTTGCCTCAAGCACTTGCTTTTCTCCTAGGATGGTCCAACACAATGCCAACCCCTCGTTCGATAGGTATTGTCCTAGTAAGTCCTCTCGTAGGAGCAACGCGCTCGGTCCTTCTTCGTGTGCTGTCGGATCGAAGGCTGCGAGTCTGCCTTGCAGGTCAGTATAGTCGGCATCTCGTCCGGTCCATTTAAGACCAAGCTGCTCGATGATATCGGGGGTGGGTAACCGTAAGGAATAGCCGTCATCCACCGAGCAATCCAAGCCCTGAGATTCTTTCGAATAGTCGCAAGCCGCCGTTCGAAGCGTCACAGGACAACCCTTCTCCGATTCCGCGCCACCGCCATAGTCTGGCTGGTTGAAAAAGTATTGGAACGCCGGTGACCATCCGTACTCGCCGAGAAACATATTATGCACCTCGGGTGGTTCGGGCATCCAACGTCCCCCAAAACTCACACCTTTGGCCCACTTCATAAAATCATCGGTGCCTTCGTCACAAATGAAGTAACCTGTACAAATAAGCCAAAATTCTCGCTGATCAACATCATACGATTCAACGTTCGCAGGAAGTGATTGCCGCCAGACGAAGTATCCGCCTACATTGAGCCAACGTGTCTCATCTGCGGGATTTACAATGCTCAAGAGATCTTTCACACTCGGAATATCGTCTATACAAGCTATCCAATCTCGATGATTTACGTGTTCGTCCCAGCTATCGTATGAAGATGGAGCCCACCACGATAGACTATGAGACCCCCCAGAGGTGCCGCCGGGTATTGACGAGAGGGTGCAGGAAGGGTCTATGTCCCGTAAAAATTCCTGCCAAGGCCCCTCGTAAGCCTGATTGTCCTCGTCTTCACGAAACGCCTTGCGATATTGATAGTGATCGGCAATATAAGCGAGGATTTCGTGGTAAGCTATCCACTGATACTTTTTGCCGATGCGCTCGGGCTTTGATGCTTCTCTACCATACGACATCTGGGCTTTGTCGAAGTTGCCAAATCGCTCGGTAGTCCAACCCAAATCGAATACGCGCCAAAACACATATCGCTGGACCAACTCCAAGCCAAAGCATGGAGCGTTTTCGTCTCTCGATTCCAAAATTGAGTCGAACTCAATCAGGTGATCTCGTGACAGTGTCGCCCGAAGGTTTTTGAGTGCTTCATCGTGATCTCGTTTGACCTTCGACAGATCGGGAATGTTCTCTTCCGAGGGCACGAATTTACTTTGTAGCACTTTTCCCGCAGATTCCTCAGCATCTTCCTTAATTTCCAGCCATCGATCTCTCCAGTAAGCCTTACGAGCGTCAAGGACAGCGTTGTTGGCCGCGTTGTACCTCTGCCACATCGTTAGCTCGGAATCGTTCATCGTAGATAACAATGCCTTCATCCTAGCATCCGGAGATCTCCATGGTTTTTGGGTAAGGCGCAGAGACAACCAGTTCGTACGATTGTGATTTGTTCCAATAACATACCGTGCGAAGTCACCACCAAGCATCACCGAGAAACCAATTTCAGCTTGGGCTCTATCGAACTTCTCGCCATCGTCCGACTCTTGACTTATGTCAGGGATCAGTGAGCGGATATCCTCCTCATTCGGTATCTTCGGCCAGATACTCTTGTACAGTGGTCTAATCAGATGCTCATCTATATCCAGATCTGATCCAAGATAAATCGCACGCTCAATGACCCCACGCGCATAGTCGCGGAGCAAGATATGAACTGGCGGAGTCTCGCCAGCGAATACTTTTTCATATACTGTCAAAGCCAACTCCCCTACTCCGATAGCGTCATGGCTGCGCATCGCAACGCCATAGGCGACCGCATAAACGCGCTCAGTGACATACAAATCGTCAACATCTGAGAAATGAGCAACAAGCCGAGTTGCCGCATTAAGCCGGCCGGTTAGTAGAGAAACTAAGGCTTTAGTAGCTCGATCCCGAAGGAAGCGCTGGGAGGTCGTGAGCATCCAAGTAAGCGTAATCGAACATAACTCAACTGTCTTATCCTCAAGATCGTTATCCTCCGTCACTGCTGATGTCCAATCTATCAGACGTTTGACTGCGCTTGGTTCGTCCCAAGCATGATGCAAGCAGATACTCCACCATGCGTCTCGATCAGGCATCGAATCTTGGCGAAGCCTTTCGTCTAAGAATTCGGCGTTGAATGGATGCTCCTCCAGAATCGAGATCGTCAAAAGTCCCTCTAATGCATCATATATGTCATCCCACTTCTGAATGAGTTGGTTAAAAACTTCGCGGGTCGTCTCTGAGAAAGCATCGGGTTTCCTCCAAACGATGCTCTGCCAAAAGGCTTTACCAATGTCCCATCGATTAAGTAGTATAGGGGCAAGCGTGACTAATTCTTGGCCGACTTTTTCTGGTACTTGGACGCATAGTGCCTCAATGAGACCGGGGGGGACATCTTTATCTGAGTCCCAAATAAATGAGAGAGCACCGTTCTCCTCGAAGGCGGACTGCGGAGTATTCGTATCAAGATTGGTGCGTAGGAGTGAATCAGTGATGATATGATCTGCGAAGCGCTCATACGATATATTGACGATCTCAGAGCGGGTATTATCTGTTCGCCAATCTATCCCCTCGGTCAGTACTCCTTCGATAACTAATCCTCGATACAGAGATCGCTCAAATTCCCGACCGGGCAGAAACTCGTTTACGATGGTCTCGGCTTTGGGTCTGTCTAACCAACGCTTCCCAGTTTCAATCAGATGCTCGGCGATCTTCTCAAGAGCTTCTCGAACGAGTTCGTCCCTTGAATTAAAGCCAAGGGAGTCTGAGAGACGTTTGTTGATCGCTTGAAGAAAAAGATCAAATACTGTTGTGATGCCGTGGAAGCCCCGAGGAAGTCTCCGTTGGCCACTATCCTTTAATCCGCGACATAAAGTTTTTAAAAATAGAGGATTGCGAAACTCCGGTTGCAAAATCGGGGTGGATGGGAATTCAATATCGTAATATGAGAAAAACGTTTGAGTAGCATCATATTCGTGGCCGTCAAACCCGTGGTGTGTCACCGTAACTGCCTGAGTACGAATCTCCTCGGGTATGATGAATTCTTCGTACTCTGAGCGTAGTGAAAGCAACACTCCAATCCACGGAGACTGCTCAAGGGGTGCCAAAAAAGCCGCCAGATTGCTCGGCCAGATTGAGCGGCCTTCTCCCTCGTTAAGGGCATCAATAATCAGCAACGCACGACAGCCAGCGGCCTGGGCAGCGGCTTCCAGTGCTCCAACGAATTTTTCTGCATTTACTCCCTGCAGATCTAACTGCTGAAGCATCTGTATCCAAGGTGTGTCTCTGGCAACAAAGCGTTGACCCATGAGCAGAACTGTAGGTGCTTCCGATTCGATACGCCTCTTAGCGAAATCACACAGTAGATGCGTCTTTCCAGTGCCTGCCTTTCCCTTGAGCAGCATGAGTCGGCTGCTTGCGATGGAGTCAGCATGTTTCAGTGATGAATATGCTTTTTCAAGTTCGTACTGAAGACGATAGAGGCTACCTCTAAAAGCGTTGTAGCGGCGTGAGTTATCATCGTTAGTATTGTCAGAGGAATCATCTCGTGTGTGTTGTAACAGAGATTCTTCGACTCTATCCGCTTCTTCGCGCGCTGATGCGATCTCCTCAGTGATGTCGGCGAAAGGCAAATTGCCGACTGGTTCAGGTTCTATTTGTGCAAACGCTTTGAGAACTTCATCGACCAGCTCCGAAAGGGTTTTGATCGAAACAGCTCGGTTCAGATCACTTTCAGACCTACTTGGCTCGGGCAAGTTTTGAAACTCTTTTCGAATTTCCCTTGCAAGAGACTGGACCTCATTGAACTTTTTTCGGATTCCCTTTGCAAGAGATTGAACCTCATTGAAAACGAGCTCGGACCGACTAAACATCTCCAATTCACGAGTGATGGGTAGATCAATATGAACTTCTGGCGTATATCGGGGGCCAGCAGCGTCCACCGCTTCGCCAAGGCGTTCTTGAAACCAATCCGAGTCGAAGCCACGTTGACCAAACCAGAAGTACAAGCGCCCGATGTGTTCACTCCGAGAAAGCCGTTCGAGAAGTTCGGAGCTACCCCACCAGACGAACTCAACGCACATGCTACGCTCCTCTGCCCAGCCACGCCACTTTTCGATGCGTTCATTCCAGCGCTGCATCGCTGACTTCCGCCTGCCAATACGGGCGTCGGGACGATCAAGTGGAATACAGACAAAATAGCGAGCAAGTGCCGGATGCTTGTCCAGAGCTGTTTTTACTGACTTGTCTAGCTGTGACCATTGGGATGTCTCCATAGTATGGAAGTACTTGGCCTGCCATCCCCACTCACTCCCATCATCCAAAATGCAGTAACACTCGACGCCCGCATCGGGAGTACCCTTTCGCTCGAACTTTGCCCCGTCTGGACTCTCAGTACGCGCCAATTGAGCACACAACTCTTCAAAGCCCTCGTCTTGTGAGCCGTTTAGGGGTCTAATGTCTTTCCAGTCGATATTCACTCCACGATATCCTTTCTAATCTCCATCCCACACACTCTATACCGTTACCCCGCCCGTGCTACCACAACGACTAAGTCCCAGGAATCGAGTTTGATACTCATGCGCTGGGCGGTGGAACTTCCCGGTCTTCGACCCGCCATGCTGCGTAGGCTAGGGCCTGATCGATGTCTTCCTGTTCAAGATAAGGGTAGGCTCTCAGAATTTCCTCGGAAGACCGGCCAGCCGCCAAGAGACCCACGACAGTTCCAACCGTCACGCGTAGCCCCCGGATGCATGCCCTGCCGCCCATGACGGCAGGGTCAAGCGTGATTCTCGATAGTTCTTTCATAATCCGTTTTTCCTATACATCTATGGGAGCACTCCAATTAATCCGAACCGCATCAACCTTATTGGGTTACGCCTAGGGACTTTTCCCAGTCAACAGCCTCTTTGGACACACCCTACTGCTCCCACAATTCGCTCAGCGGCACGGCGAGTATGCGCTCGTCGGCCAACGGGAGCCGGTCGCGGCCGGTGTAGAGCAGGACTCCAGACTCGAAATCCTCGCCGCAGCGAGCGGCCAGCCGCCCAAGCCCTTGCCCGTCTTGGATCAGAATAGGCGCTGCTGAGGATCATCCGGGACTGGGAATACCCCGACAATGATCCATGGATTTGGGGCGAATTGGTGAAATTGTTGCGTCGTACCGAGAAAAAAGTGAAGGTCGGTCTTCAGGAATGTGTCGAAGTACTTGTTCCTCACCTTGGCCAGTGCCGCATCCTCGTCCCCTTCTGTCGATTTCAAGCAATTCCAGTAGAGCGCGCCAGCCTCCCAGTCCAACACTTGGAGTTCGCTGCGCTTTCCGGTTGAATCCTCGAATCGGTACGAGAAGCTATACGGTAGTTTGGGGATGAGTTGGAATGTCTGACGCCAGCTATTGTCCTCAAATA
>JAPOYQ010000929.1:0-3569 GCA_026706505.1 Gemmatimonadota bacterium | reverse complement strand
CACGCATCTGATGAAGTCTCTCTTGATTCCAATTCCGGTCCTCCTCCTCCCAAACAAAATCAGTGACCTTCGTAGGTTTGAACACCGCCAAGGAGAACGTATTGCTTTTAGCGCCTTCGATAAGTCTGTCGAGTCGGTCATAAACCTGCGCGGTATGGAGCAATAGGCGACGGCGTTCACGCCACTTGTCGGAAGTGTCGATATGTCCCACTGGAGTCAGTTCGTTTTGATCCGCCGGGCTAAAAGATTCAGGTCGAGGATCGGCGGTCCTGCGCACTAGTCGGCATTCAATCCAGTCATATTTCCGATATTGCTCGCTTTCATTAAGACGACGGAAGGGCACGGGATAGATGCGTACCCAGGTTCCATCCTCTCTGATGCCGGCCGTGCATACGGTCTCGCCGTATGTCCTAGACAAAGTCGGGTAGGTCTTTACAGTGACGAGGATGCGTTGCTTTTCCATGGTTGTCATAAATGTCTTACAGTACAGCCCTGTTCTGCAGTATGGTGCGATGCGGCTTGATCAAACAGATCTTTCTGGTCAAGTATCTGGCAGAGCGCGTCGGCGACACAGTGTCGATGGCATTGGTCGGCGTCACGCTCGTAACAGGTAAGCGCGACCGACTCGCCCAATCGCAGCCAAGCGCGGATTTTTGCCAAAGCATCGCCCTGTCTTGGCAGGCTTTTCCGCTCGTATGTCCTGAAAAGGGCGTCGAAATCCGCTTGGGATTCTAAGCCCCGGCGTTGCCGTGATTCAATTCCGAGTTCGGGCAGGTGTTCGTAGCGAATGCCGACTCCATCGCATGCCTTGGCAAGTGTGTTTTTAGAAAAGCCGTATTTGCGGCTGATGGCGTTCCGTCGAACATCGCAAAGGACGGTCACACTTGCTTGGAGTAACACATTGAGATAGCTCTCTAAAGTTCTCCCCTCGTACCCGATAGTCAAAAGCCGAGATGGGGTTTCTTCTGGGCGGGCGGATTTGATCCGACTGAGCGTGGCTTCATCGTTTTCGAGCACCTGCCCGGCAATGTCACTGTGGATCGCGTAATAAGGATGCTTGCGGTAGGTTTCTGCGATGAGCGCATCGCCTCGCAGCCTGTGGTAGCGCCGCGCAAATACGCGCATCGAATCGTCTTGGGTTTCGCGTGCGATGTGCTTGCCCTTCTCAGTGAGCGTCCAATGCTGGTGATCGTCGATCAGCAGACCGCAATCGACGAGGCGGCGGCGGTCTGCATAGCACGTGAACGAAAAAGCGCCATATCGGTAGGGCACGAACTCGTAGGGACTTGTTTGGTCAGCAGGAAACAACTCCTTGCAGTAGAGAAATAGGAGTTTCTGGAAGTCTCGGCTGCCTGCGTTGCCCCCAAGTACGTCAAGTAGTGCGAGAAGCTGGCGCTGGCGCACGTACAGCCGGAGTGTCCCTTTTTCATTCAATGCTTGAACCGGAGTTTTCATGGTCAATTCGCTATCTGATTAGTCGATGGTATTTAGTTACGCCTAGGGATGTATCCGGGTCAACAGCCTCTTTGGGCGAACCGTCGCACCCGACCAGCCCCTACCGCTCCCACAATTCGCTCAGCGGCACGGCGAGTATGCGCTCATCGGCCAACGGAAGCCGGTCGCGGCCGGTGTAGAGCAGAACCCCAGACTCGAAATCCTCGCCGCAGCGACCGGCCAGCCGCATAAGTCCTTGTCCGTCTTTGGAGGTGAGCGCACTGGCGGCTTTGACCTCAATACCCCAAGTCTTCTGGCCCCGAGTAAGGACTACATCGACCTCCACCTGATCCTTGTCGCGATAGTGCCAGAAACGCAAATCCGGCTCTGTCCAGGTGGCTTGGGCCATGAGTTGCTGCACCACAAAGGACTCCAACAGATGCCCCATGCGGTCCCGATGATTGAGCCAATCGGCCACAGTCAGGCCGGCGAGAGTCGCCGCTAGCCCGCTATCGAGCAGATGGACCTTCGGCGTTTTGACGAGCCGTTTGGCCGGGTTGCGGTGCCACGCGGGCAGGCGTCGCACCAGAAAGAGCCGTTCGAGCACGGCAATGTAGTGATCTACTGTCGCCCGGTGCAGGTCGAGGCTGTTGGCCAGATTGCAGGTGTTCAATAGCTCGGCGTTGCGTAGGGCCAACAACTCCAGCAGGCGCGCCAATTCCTGGGCATCCTTAACCCGCGCCACGTCTTGCACATCCCGCTCGATGATGCTGCGCAGATACTGCCGGTGCCATTGCCGGGCACGGCTGGGTGTGCGAGTCAGCGGCTCGGGATAGCCGCCCGCTACCAGTCTCTCCGGCAGCGACGGCCCGGCAGGCTCTGCCTTGGGCCGGATGCCCGGTTTGAGCGCGCCGTTCAGCAGGTCGCTGAGGAAACGCCCAGGACGGCGCTCTTTTTCCGCTTCGGTCAATGGATGCAACTGCGCCATTTCCATCCGTCCCGCCAGGGATTCAGTAACGGTCGGCACCAGCAATAGATTGGCCGAGCCGGTCAGCAGGAAGCGTCCGGGACGGCGATCCTGATCCACGGCGCGTTTGATGGCCGAGAGCAGCGCCGGCACCCGTTGTACCTCGTCCAAGGTTACCGCTTCCGGTAGGCTGGCGACGAAACCGTCTGGGTCGGCTCCGGCAGTCTGGTAGTAGTTGTGCTCGTCTAAGCTGACGAACGCCCGGTCAGGCGCGAGTTGTTGAGCTAGCGTAGTTTTCCCGCTTTGCCGCGGCCCAAGCAGACAGACCACCGGCGTGTCGGCCAAAGCCTCTCGGAGGACGGGTGCCAGCGAACGGGGAAACAGGGAATGATCAGCGTCCATTTGTCGGTTAGAGCAGCGTCTAATTATCGGTTACGAGAGCGTCCAATTGTACAATGACAATCTAAGGAAAGAGAGCGTGGAGATCAAGATGAGAAGCTGAAGACAGCACCAATAAAGTATCATTTGTCATAAAATAGAAAAGATGATAACTTCTTTAAGAGATTGATCAAGTACCCCACGAGGAGAAACAATGGCTGGTGAAGAGCACATTGCCGCAAACATCGCCCGGCTGCGGCTGGACCGGCAATTGACCCAAGAGGAACTCGCCCGCAAGGCTGGACTCTCGCGGATAGCGCTCGGAAGGATCGAGAGAGGCATCGTCGTCCCACGTGCCCGGACCCTTACCGCTATAGGAAAAGCATTAGGCGTTCCGCTCGGCGATCTCGTGACGCCTGTTCGGCCCCTTGAGACCGTGCGATTCCGAGTCCAGGCACGGGTTCACGCTCGGGCGCAGATCCTAGCCGAGGTCGCAAACTGGATCGACGCCTATACCCAAGTCGAAACCGATCTCGGCCAGTCGTGCCCCTTCCGATTCAAGGCCGTTCGCACTCAGCACGGGGACCCGGTGAAGGCCGCGCAGGCCGCTCGCAAAGCCATCGGGCTTGGGCCGGAAGAGCCGGTGCGCGACATCTGCGGGTTGCTCGAAAGCAACGGAGTAAAGCTCCTGCTCTTCGACAAGAAGAGCGACTCCTTCTTCGGGCTAAGCGTCGGTGCAGGGGACGGCGGTCCTGCCGTGGTGGTCAATACCTGGGAGCGGATCTCGGCG
>JAPOYQ010000760.1 GCA_026706505.1 Gemmatimonadota bacterium | reverse complement strand
ACCTTGACTACGACGAGTATCTAGACCTATTTGCTTCATCTATGACTGGATCCTCAGGAGGGCTCTATGAGTCTCTTAGCGTTTCTCGTCATCTGCTTGGCACCGCTGCTCGCAGCCGACGCCCAAAAAGGCCATCGCGTCACCAGCCGCTCCGTAGTAGTCAACAGAGCCGCGCACTGGCACAACTGGCAGCTCCCCACCCACGCCGTGAGGGTATCGCCGGACGGCACGGTCGAGCCGCACTTTTTTCGCGAGCACTTCAATTTGCTCGACGATCTAGAGACCTTTACCCGCCCCATCCCCGAGCTGCGTCGCCGCAGCAACCAGACCGCCATCCTCAACATCGATAGCACCCAGACCCGCGACGTGAAAGGCGAGATCATCGCCGACCGCAAGGGCAACCCCATTTACTCCTATTTCTTTCGTCCGGGCATCAGCCGCGTCGGCTCGAATGCGGCCGCAGCCGCCAACATCCTCGACGACGATCCAACCACCTTCTGGGAGCCCGACCCGCAGGCACCGATCGACGACTGGTGGATCGAAATAGACTTGGGCCGCGTCGTAGCGGTCGATTCCCTCGTCATTCACTTTGTCGAAGAAGAACTAGGCGACCCCTTCTTCCAGTTCCGCGTCCTCGCCGCGCCCGACCAAGAGCCGGTGCAGGAAAACGCCGACAAAATCACCTTTGAACGCATCGCCAACACCAAAGCCCCCAACCGCGACCAGCGCACCTTCCGAATCGGTCTCGAACAACTCAATGCCGACCCCTACTGGGAGGGCAGGCTGGTAGAGACCATCCGCATCGTGGTCAGCGATACCCGCGGCGAGCGCGGTGAGCGCATCAGCGAAGGGGAATGGCAGGCCCTGCCAGCCGACGAGCGCGGCGCGATCATCTATTTCATCCGCGACGAACAGGGCTTTGAAGAGCCGGTCGAGCAAGCGATCTATGAAAGCCTCGACCCCCAGCGCCAAGGCCGTTTGGATTACTACCGGCGCGAACGGCCGCGCCTAGCCGGAATTGCGGTGTACGGATTTGGCGACAACATCAGCAACGGCTTGGTGGCCGGCGGCGGCCAGCTCGACCTGACCGGCGACGGCTTCATACCAGGACCGGCTTTCGACGCGGATTTCAACACCAACTTCCTGCACCTCGTTTGGTCGCCGACCATCGACCGCGGCGTGCTCACCGTTGACATGGGCGCGTCGTTTTGGCTCGACGCCATGCGCATTTCCTCAACCCGGCCCCGGCCCTATATAGACGGATACTTGATCCGAGGCTCCGACGGCTCGCGCGATACGCGCGGCAAGATCAAGTGGGCGCGCCTCAGTCCCCGCTTTCGCGAGGACAATAGCCGCGATCGCTTTGAACACATCCTCGACACCTATGATCCCAGCCCCAAGCTCCGCTTTCTCGAAATAAGCATCATCTCGGCGGACCCGCGCCGTCGAGGCGGGTACAACACCGGACCGAACATTGCCGAGTACCAGCTTTTTTCCACCGGCTACCCAGCACAAGTAGTGCTGACCTCCGACCTGATTGCGCTGCCTGGGGCGCGCAACTTCGGAGCCATCACTTGGGAGGCCGAGACTCCCCCAGGTACGACCGTCGCAATCCGCACCCGCACCGGCGACCTGCTGGGCAAGGTCATTCGCTACTTCGACAAAACGGGCAACGAAATCACCTATGACGCTTGGAAAAACCTCTTGGCCCGACTCAAGGGGCCAGCCGACACCACCTTTGTGTCCACCAGTGGCTGGAGCCCTTGGAGCCGCGCCTACCAGCAGCCTGGCGACATCGTCACTTCCCCCGGCCTGCGCAAATTCATGCAGTTCCAAGTCGAGATGATTACCACCGACCGCGAGGCCGCAGCTTCGATTCGCTCGCTCGCGGTCGAACTGCTCAATCCCGTGGCCGAGCGCATCGCGGCCGAGCTGTGGCCGGCCTCGGTGGAAGTCTCCGGTGTGCGGGAGACCTTTGACGTCTTTGCTCAGCCCTACTTCATCGAGTCGCCTGCGGCCTCGCGCAGTTCTGGCTTCAACGAGATTCTGCTGACCATGCCGGCCTCGGAAAAGCTCGAACTCTTGGAGCTTGGCATCAGCGGCCCAGATGGCGAAAAGGTCTTTCGCCCTGGGACCGAGCGCGGCGTGTTCACAGCCAGCGACCAGACGCAAGCCGCGCTTTTGGCCAACGGCGGCGACTCGATCTGGGTGCGCCTAGACGACGCGCTCAACATCCTGCCCGCAGCCAGCCGCACGTACAATCGCATTACCCTTGAAGGCGAAGAGGTGCCTGTGACCCAAGACGGCTTGCCGCTTACGGGCGCGGCGTACGGCACCCTCGACGAAGACGAACGAGGGGCCATCCGCTACTTCCGCCGCAACGGCGACCAGCTCAGCGAGATCGACCAAACCAGCTACCGCGACTTGCCCGGCGAGGAGCAAGGTCCCGTCCGCTTCTTCCGCATTCTGCGCGGCGACGGAGCCCAATTCCCCTTTGACGCCCGCGGCGACTCGCTCGACTCGCGCGCGTACAACCGCCTCGCCGCGGGCGAGCGCGGCATTGTAACCGGGCCGGGCCAGCGCTTCCGCTTGCGCCTTTCAGCACCGGTCTTTCTCAACGGCACGACCTTGCGCCTGTTCGTGCGCCATGCAGCAAGCGCCGACGCCGAAGTGGCGTGGCAGGCGGTTGAAGCGGGCAACGCCGACGAAAGCGTCGCCAGCAACACGCTCGCAATCAGCGTCCCCATCGACAGCGACCTCGTCCATGGCCTCACAGTCGGGCCCAACCCTTTTACCCCCAACGGCGACGGGATCAACGACGCGGCTGAAATCTCGCTGGACATCTTCAAGCTCACTTCCAGCCGCCGTCTCCAAGTGCGAATCTACGCGCTCAATGGGCGACGGGTTTGGCAGCGCGAGGAAATGGTGCTAAGCGGTCGCACCACCGTGCGTTGGGACGGCGTCGATGACCACGGCCGCCGTGCACCGCCTGGGCTGTATCTGTGCCAAGTCCAACTCGACGCCGACGCCACAGGGCAGCCGACGACCCAAGCGCGGATTATCGCCGTGGCCTACTAGTTATTGCTGGAACGCCCGGGGCCGATTATCATTGACGCACCATGTACATCTACTGAGGAGGGATTGCAAGGTGAACCGGAGACGGATATTCTGGACGGCAATAGCCATTCTGTGGCTCGGCAGCGTTGCTGCCGAAGCCCAGGAATACGGCGCTCGCCTCGGCACGGTCAAAAGGGGTGGGGTGGTTTCCTTTGAACCACAGGGGTCCGGCGTCCTGTTTGGCGCCCTCGACCCGGCTAAGCGCAGGTGGTACGTGCCGCAGGAGCTTTTTAACGAATACCAGTGGCGGCAGTGGGAATACTCCAACTACGCCCGCGATCACTACCAGCGCTACGTCAGCGCCATCCGCGAAGGCGATTACTACTACGACCTCTACGGCAACCTCGTCACCCGGGGCTGGCTGGTTTTCAACAACTCGCAGACCCAACCCCGGCAGTTCGGCTCTTCGGTGCTGAAGTCCAGCAATTTCGAGCGCTGGTTTAGCGGCGTGGTCATCTCGGCCGACTCCAAGGGCCAGCACCACTACGCCCTGACGGCCGGCACCAAAATTCGCTCGACCCTGACGCCGATGACCTTCTCCAAGCCGCGCTGGGACGGCATTCAATTCGACTACGCAGCCGATAAATACCAAGGCACCCTGATCTACTCCCGTATCAGCCGCACCGGCGGCGCGTCAACCAACGATCAAGAGAGCTTGGTCACCAACGCCACATCCATGTTCGGCAGCCGCACCACCGCGCAGGTAGGCGATTTCGCCACCGTGGGGCTGACCATGGTCAACGCCCACCAGTCCAACACCCTCATCGACGGCTTTACCGGCAACCCCTTCACCGGCGAGCTATCGGTCGATCAGAACCAGACCGTTTCGATCGTCGAGATCGTCTTGCGCGACGACAGCCCCGAGGACGGCGTCGGCGGTGCGGCCTTCTTCAGCGCCGGTTCGGACATCATCATCACCTATCTCGACGGCACCAAAGACAACGGCAAGGCCATCCGCTTTGAGCCGATCATCGAGGGTGGCCTCGTGGGGGAGGGCTTCCTTTCGGCCGATGGGGCCGAGGAGATCCGCCTGCGCTACGACTTTGACAGCCCGGCCTTTGTCAACCGCGCCTCGGGCACCAAAGAAGAAATCAAAAAGGTCGAATTCCGTCTCGTGCTGGGCAACGACTATCAGGTCTGGGTCACCTCCGATAGTCAACTCAATGCCAGCGGTGAGTCCGTACTCTTGCTCGTCGCCCAAGCCGAGGGCAACGTCCGAGACAACACCAATTTGCAGATCGTCAGTTTCGACTACGGCCTACCGACCTCCACCCAGATCTGGGGCGCAACCCTAGAGTTGCAACAGGTCCTCGGCTTCGATTTCTACGGCGAGTACGACTTCAACTACAACTACACCAAATATCCCAATGTAGTCGCCAAAACCCACACCACCTTCTCGGGCATCCGCGGCGACCGCGCCGCGGCCGCGTGGATGATGAACCTCTCGCGAGTCGCGTTTCCCTTTTTCTTTTTTGGCGAGGCATACAGCATGGATCCTCGCTACTCCACCCGTACATTCACCGCCCAAGGCGATGGCTTTATCGACTACGAGGACGAACGCATCCACGTCGTCGAACTAGTCGAGGACAACGACGACCAAGACGAATTTCCCGACACCGTGCGCAAAGACTGGCAGGTCGGCGATCCGAGCGTCTTCCCCGGCTGGGATGAGAACAACGACTTTATCTCGGATTTCAACCAGAACGACAACCGCTTCTTGAGCAACCTCATCCCGGACTACGAGGAGCCGTTCCTACGCCACAACGTCGATCGGCCCGAATTCCTCTTCGGCATCGACCTGAACAACAACCTGTGGGTTGATCGCTTTGAAAACGACGAACTGCCCGACTACCCTTACAAGAAGGATCACCAAGGATACAACGCCTACGGCGGCGTCCACTTCACCCCAGAGCTGCGGCTGATGGTCGGCGTCTTGCGCGAGGATCTCATTTCTTCCAACCAAAAAAACCACGCCAATTACGTCCTGCTGACCCTCGACCGCGACACCCCTGCTTGGGTCGCTTCCGCGTCTTTGAGATGCTCAAATCCACGACCGACGACATCCCCGACGACCTCTTGCAGTGGCTGCCTAATGCCAATATCCGCACTGGTGAACCAACCAAGGTCGAGGATCCTCTCATCGCTCGCGACGCTTGGATCAACAGCCTGTGGGTCGGCCACGACTACAAGATGCGCGGCCTGCTGACGGCCAATTACCTCAAATACGACCTGTACCACCAGCGGCTCAGCGCCAATGAGCGCGCGCTGTTGGGCCTGCGCGAGCGCGACTTTTTCTTTGGCCTAATCAACAAAATCAGCTACCGCTTCGACTTTGGGCACCTGTGGCTAGAGCCGCGCTGGAAAAGCGAGTACCGCCGTCAGAGCCGCGACCTGATTTCAGCCGACGAACGCACCGAACTGGCCGAGATCGGCGGCTTCATCCTCGGCTTTCCCCTGCTCAGCCACACAACCCTGATGAGCGGGCTGGAGATGACCTTCCTCAACGACCTGAAGCGCGACTCCAATGACTTCAACGGCCTAGTCTGGGCCTTGCAGTTGGCCAATATCTCCGATTATCTCGGCTACAAGGTCACAACCCATGCGGGCATGAAAATCGACCGCCGCCAGCCACGGGGCGAGGACGCGGTGATTATTAACCAGATCTTTATTTCGATCTACGCGGGCTTGCAATAAGCGCGTAGTGCCCATGGCTAGACGCTGGATGTTCATGGGGGTGGTGGCCGTCTTTGCGCTCGCCCTCTCAGCGCGCCTGTACTACCTCCACGAAATACGCGCCAGCCCGCTTTTTACCGCGCCCGTCGTCGATGCCCGCACCTATACCGAGGAAGCGCGCTACTTCAGCGAAGTCTCCTTTGCGGGTCGGCCCGCGCCCTTTTGGCAACCGCCGCTCTACCCCGTGCTGCTTGGCGTCCTCTTTGCCCTCGCCGGAGATGACCTCTACCTGCCGCGACTCATCCAAGCCGTCATCGGCGCACTCGTCTGCGTTCTCATCTGCCTGTTGGGGTACCGGGTCTTTGGCGCGGGGATTGGACTCGGCGCGGGTTTTGCCGCGGCGTTGTACGGGCCCCTCATCTACTTCGGCGGAGAGTTGCTGCCAACCCTGCTGGCCTGTTGCCTCAATTTGCTCGTGCTGCTGCTCGTAATCGGCGAGGGTGGTTGGGTGCGCTGGCGTGCTGCTGGCGTGCTGCTGGGCCTGTCCGCGCTCGCCGTGGCCAACGTGCTGCTCTTTGCGCCCGTGCTGTTGGGCTATCTCTACTGGCGGCAGCGGCGGCTTCGCCCGGCGGCTTTTCTGCTCTTGGGCTGTGCGCTGGTCATCGCGCCGGTTGCGTATCGCAACTGGGCGGTTGGCGGCGATCTAGTGCTCATCTCGCACAACGCCGGCATCAACTTTTACATCGGCAACAACGCCGACTACGAGCAAACGACCCGCATCCGCCCGGGGCGGGATTGGGCCGAGTTGGTGGAAATGCCCGAGCGCCGCGCCGGCATTGAGCAGCCTTCGGCCAAGTCGCGCTATTTTTTTGCCCAATCTTGGCAATACATAACCTCCGAGCCGCTCGATTTCATGGGCTTGCTGGCTTACAAGGGCTACCTATTTCTGCGCGGCGACGAAATCCCGCGCAACCGCGACCTCTACTTCGCCCGCAACGACTCCTCTCTTTTGTCGATCCTGCTGTGGAAAAAGGGGCTGGCGTTTCCCTTTGGTTTGATCGCCCCGCTGGCGCTCTTGGGACTTTTCGCCTTTCTGCGGACCTCTGAGTCTCCCGAAGGGCGCTTGCTAGCACTCTTTGTGGCCTGCTATGCGCTTTCCGTGGTCCTGTTTTTCGTCACCGGGCGCTATCGCCTGCCGGCCGTACCCGTGCTGTTGCTGTTTGCGGCTTATGGGATGCGCGTCCTGTGGCAGCGGCCCTGGCCCGCGCTCGCCGCCGTTGCCGCGCTCTTGATCTTTTGCAATGTGGCCACGGGCGCGATGGATCGAGAGGGCGATGCCCACGAGCACTACTATCTCGGCTACGCGTACGAGGAACGGGACATGCCAGCCCACGCCGCCCGCCACTACCGCCACGCTATTGCTCGCGACCCTACCTTCGCCGAGCCGCTCCTCGCGCTCGCGGCACTCCACGCCGAGGCCGAGCGCTACGGCAAGGCCCTTGAACTCTATCGGCGCTATCTTAAAACGCAGCCCCACGACGCGGACGTGCGCTTTCTGCTTGGCCACACTGCGTTGCTCGCTCGGCGCTACGACGAGGCTGCGGCCGCGTACTCCGAGGTCGCAGCGGCGCGTCCCAACTGGGCAGCCGCGCACGGCGGCCTCGGCTACGCCCTCCTGATGGCAGACCAACCCCAACGCGCCGCCCGAGCTTATATCCGCACGCTCGAACTGAACCCAGACTCGACGTTGGTGCGCTATCAACTTGCCCGCCTGTACGCGGCGCAGGGACAAAGCCGCGAGGCCATCGCCGAGTTTGAGCAGCTAATGCAGCGCGAACCGCACGTGCCCGAGTACCCAGCCCGCCTTGCCGACTTGCTCATCCAACTCGAACAAGGGACGGGCATGGCTCTCGGGCAGACAGACCAACTAGCGGAGGCCGAAAAGCTCTTGCGCCACGCCAGCGCGCTCGATTCCAAGGCCGCGCATCCCCACTGGAGCTTGGGAATGCTCTATGCCCGCCAAGGGCGCTATGCAGAAGCTGTGCCCCTGTTTGAGCATTTGCTCCAAATTGCTCCGCGCGATTACCAAGCGCATCTGTTCCTTGGGCACCTCTACCAACGCACCGGACGCCAAGCCGACGCGGACGCTCAATTCGCGGCCTTTAGCCGCAGCCAGCGCGCCCATCGCATAGAAAAGGTGGCGCGGCGGGAAATGGAAGCCCAGATCGAACAAATTTTCGGCGGTTGATCCAGCGACTTATCTATGCACATCGCGAGCCGCTGGGCCGTTTTCGGGCATGCGCTGCTCGCCGTGCAAAATCGGTTGGAGAGATTGGTGCGTTAGTACGCGACAGCTACGACGCGGCTCTGCTCGGCATCGCCCGAATCCCCGGAGACAAAAACGCGGGCTACGTACAGACCCGGGGGAACTAGCTGGCCTTGGTCGTCGCGTCCATCCCACACTTTGTCTGTGTAGCGGCCGTTGGCCTCCTCACCGTCAAAGAGGACGCGCACGCGCCGGCCGCTCAAGTCGTAGAGCGCGACTTCGACCGGCCGCGGAGTGCTCAGCGCCAGCAGGCTGTAGTGGATGATCGCCTCGTCGTTGATGCCGTCGCCATTGGGGGTAAAGGGGTTGGGTACAGCCTGCATTTGGCCCAATAGCTGCCCTTCGGCCAATACGGACGGACTGAGTACCGTGGTACCGGAAAAGGCGTCCTCATCCCCTTCGCCCAAAAAGGCCACATTGCCTGGGTCGATGACTTGGGCGGCACCCGGCTCAGTCGTGAGCCGCATCGCAGCGGTGAAGTTGGTGCTGTACGTCAGCACGTTGGTTTGGAAACGGATGTGCACCTGAGTCTGGTCGTCGGTAACCACGGGGAAGCGCACGGCAAAGTGGTCGTCGGCAACCTCCGCAATGGCGAACTCCTCGCCGGCCGCGTCGAGGCTGTCGAATTGGTGCTCAGCCACGACTGCGCCTGCACCATCAATAATCTGCACCGCGTCGATGCTCGACACCCGCGCTGGCGTGTCGATCTCAATGGTGTCGAAGCCGCGTAGGCCGTCCGTACCCATGGCGGCGCGCACGGCAAAGGTGAAGGGCACTTCCTCAGACACCTGTACCTCGCGCGGAAAAACCTCGCCGACCAAGGCGTCGGCAAACGGCGGTGTCAACAAGTCGAAGCTCAGCGACTTGATCACTCGCGCGGCCTCTAGGTCACTGCTATTAAAAACCACCTCAAACTGCATGTAGCGGCGCGGGCTGGGCGAGACAATGGGCCGGCCCGGGCCATTGGCCGCGTCCGCCGGATAAGGCGTGCTAAAGGGACTCCAGTTGATCAGGTCGTCGGTCACGGCCCCGGCCATCCACTCGCGGCCTGCAGCATCGGTAATGGGCGTCTGACCCGCCTTTTGGGGAAATTTACGATACTCGGCTAAGCCCATCTCCTCTCCGGGATTTTCCAGCGAAAAAGGAATGTCCTCGGCGTCTTGCTTGCCGCGCAACCGGCGGGTGTACACAAAAGGCGACGTGTCCGTGCCCGTGCGCGTACGAATCTGCGCGCTGGAGAAACGCGGATCGCCCAACACCTCTTCCACCCAGCGCAAGGTGCCCCACACGGCTGGTTGCCCAGCGTCGAAAATGTCCGACACGTACTGGGCCCGCGACAGAAAGCCCTTGCCGAAAACCTCGATCTCATCGATCTCAAAATCTACCGGCGAAGTCGCCCGCAAGCGCAGGTGCTGAACGTAGCGCGGCGGGTCGAGCGGCACGTCGATAACCGCGACCTGGTTGTCGGTCTCGGCGATCAGCGGCCTCCAGATAGGCGTGTTCTCGCTGGTCAGGTTCAGGCCGTCGTTGGTAAAAAGCTCATACGCCCGCAGGTAGTCGTTTTGGAAGGGGGTCGAGGGCGAGGGCACAACCGTATTGCGCGGATAGATGCGTATGCGCTCGACCCCGAAGCGCGCTCCTAAATTGAGTAGGACTAGGATGCCGAGGGAATTCTGATTCTTGCGCTCAAAGGCCAACAACTCGCCGCCCGGCTCGTCCGAGAGCAACTCCTTTAGCATCATCTCCAAGTCGAGCGGCTTGAACGTGCCGCTGAAGTCGAAGACATTGGGCGAATCTATATCGCCGCCGCGTTCGATAGTGCCGACGGCCACGTTCTCTCCCTCGGCGATGCGCAGAGGCAGGATGCTGTGGGAAAAGTCTTCGCGTGCAAATTCGATTAAGTCGCCAGGTGCGTTGCCCACCAGCAGGTTGTTGGGATCTAAGGGCGAGCGGTGCTCGGCGTCAATGGTGGTGACGACGGCCTCGCCTTCACCCTGCCAGTCCAACTCGCCGCCCTCCCCTATCGAGACCGTATCGAGAGCCCAACTTCCACTCGGCAGCCAAAGCACTAAGACGAGGCCGGCCGCGACACAATGCGCTTTCATATCCATCCTCCGTGCCATTTGCTGCATAAAACAATCAAAGTACAGGCATAAATCAAGTTAAATGCGACTCGCCATCATATATAAACTTGCTAAACCGCCCGCTTCTTTCGTTATATTACCAGCATCTCAAGGAAGAGACGCCATGCAGTACATCATTGCTTCGTGTTTTCTACTCGTCCTGTCGATTGTGCCGGCGCACAGCCGCGGGGAGTTTCGCGTCGGGGGAGACGAGGGCAACCCTTGGCCCAGCTTGCTGTCTGAAGAAGGGGCTGGTGAGTACTGGCTGTTTGATGCCGAGGGCCAGCTCGTGGGCACCGAACCCGTGGGCGTCACGCCCCACGGCGCGGCTGCGGATACCCTCATCGGCTTTGCCGACAACGCCATCGGGCCGCGCTTCATCGACCCAGCGGTCAACCTAACCCTGATTGACCCCAATGCCGCGGACATCAACACTCTACTGCCGTACACTGGAGGCCAAATCCAGACGACCGACGGCTGCTCGGCCCGCGACGACCAGATCCGCGCCGTGAAAAAGCAATTCGACGGCGATTTCACCACAGCCCACTTCCGCCGCTTCACCCCAGGCCAAGGCATCTTCAGCGGCGGCAGAATCGTCGCCGGTGTCACCGGCGAAGGCTGGAAAAACTCCGTGGTCATCGACTTTAGCACAGCTGTACCAGTCAACCGCATCCGCTTTTTTCCCCGCCTCGGGCGGGAAGACGACATCTTGCTCATCGAGGAACTCACTGAGCCTAAGCCGCCCCTAGAGGCATTTGGCGAAGACAGCTTCGCCGCCAACTTCCTCGCCTGGTACGAGCTGCGCAAAGGCGACAACAACGTGCGCTTTGCCAACAGCCCCTGCGACCGAGTCAGCCGCGTCACGAAGGGCCTGCGCTGGGTCCGCAACCAAGACCCCGCGCTTACCGTAATCGAATCCAACCGCGAAAATCTCGATGCCGTAGTGGAACTGCGCTTCCCCACCGAGTCGATCCGCTACATCACCGCCCAAGCCTTTCCCTTGCGCGACTGGGAGGTCGCCGAATTCGAGGTGTACGGCGAGGGCTTTGTCGAGGAGACCGTCCTCGTCACCCAGATTCTCGACTTTGGCCAGCCAATCAACTGGGGC
>JAPOYQ010000757.1 GCA_026706505.1 Gemmatimonadota bacterium | reverse complement strand
CGTTAATGATACAGCCATCGAGAACGGGAAGGTGCGCGTCAATTCCGCGGAATCTTGCACAAACGTTCGAGCCATTCTGCACGGAGCCAAGCAATACACCGTGCTTATGGTTGGTCCGCCGCCGGTCCTTGACGACGAACAGAATGAGAGAATCGAAAGCCTCTCACTTGCGTTTGCTCGCGAGACACAAGCGCTTGGAGTCCCATACATCGATCTTTTTTCTGCGCTTTGCTCAGATGACGCCTATAAACGGGAAGTGGAGCGGAACGACGGCGCTCATCCAAGAAGTGAGGGATATTCCAAGATGGTACATATTATAAGCTCGTCGCCCAGTTGGTGGTTTCGTGCGCCTAACAACGCCATCAGAAAGTAAGACCCCGTGCTTTGATCATTGGCGTCGCAATCCTTTTAAAAGTCGAAAATAGACTTCTCTTTGAACTCCAGAAGCCGGCGAAATGGAGGCGTCAGCAAGAGGGAGTCTTGATTGGCATGGGCTGTATCGGTGGCACTGTCGAGGAAGGCGAGACCATTGAGGATACTCTGTATAGAGAGGCATTTGAAGAAATCGGCTGCAAGGTCGTCTGCGCTAGATCGACTCGTCCGTTTTCGCTAGATCCTACCGGTACGGTGTCGCCACTCCCCCCAGAGAGCGTACCCGAGGGAGTACAATTCGTATGGGAAGGGAACGATCCAGGATTTATCGCGGGTGGGAAAGTCGCCGTGTACGTCGGCACTGCGATTGGGCGTGCTGAACCGAGGGATCTTCCGGCTCTAGTGCAGCTTGAACCGGAACTTTTCTACGATCTTGGCCAAGAATCGCTCGCCATTCAGGATGTGGAGCAGCGTGGCGGCATTCTTCAAGAGAAGCAACGGATTCCGCGCTCGGCTTTCTTGACGCCGGTGGGAACAGCCAGCAGGCTACTGGATTTGCGGCGACGGCATCCCGAACTGCTCCAGGAAATTTTGGGCAAGTCCTAGCCGTCTAATCAATCCCCAGCACCTGATCGATCTCGGCCTGATAGCCCTCCAAGTCGCCGCGCTCGATCTCGGCCAAGCTCACTGGCCGGTTAAACCACTCCGACTCAAAGATCGCCATGCAGATCGCCTGCGAGCGATAGCCGTCTAGGCCATCTACTTCGGGCGTTCCCTGTCCCCGCACCGCATCGGCGAAATCCTTCAGCTCGGTTGAGATGGGATTTTCCACTCCACTGGGGAAGAGCCGCTCGCGCTCGTCCTCTGTGAGGCTGTTCTGATACGCCTCGACCAATGCCTCGTTAGATGTGTTCTCGCCGGTGCGCGTCCACAGCCCGCTTTCCCAGTCGATGCAGCCCTCGCTGCCGTAGAGGATGCGCTTGCCGAAATCCTGTCCCGGTGCTGAACCTTGCCAAGTCCACTGCACCACTGCGCCGCCGTCGAAGTTGATCAGCGCCATTGCGCAGTCCTCCACATCCACCGGCCAAGCGCCCTCGCGCTCGACCGGCTCGTCGTAGCGATACGGCTCAAAGCTGTGCGCCCGCGCCACTACCTGTCGCGCTTCAGTCCCCAAGTGATAGCGGAACAGATCGGCAAAATGCACGCCCCCGTCGAGGATCCAGCCGGCTCCGGCATCGCGCTTGAAGTTGCGCCAGCCCCACTTGCCCAACCGCAAGCCCGCTTCCAGCCAGTAGAAAGTGCGCGGTTGGCCGATCCGTCCGCTGGCCACTGCCCAGGATCTGGCCCGCTCCTGCGGCGAGCGGCGGTAGTTTTCGGCTACGGCGAGCTGACAGCGGTTATCCACGGCCGCATTGAGAATCTTGCGGCCGGCGCGCAGGGTGATCGCCAGCGGCTTTTCGATGATCACGTGTTTGCCCGCCTCCAGGCAGGCGACGGCGAGTATGTGGTGCTGCGAGTGCAGGGCGCAGATGTCCACCGCGTCTAGCTCCTCCACATGAGTGAGCATCCTCTCCACGTCGGTATAGATCTCCGGCTTGTGCTCTTGGAACTCGGCGATTTCGTCGGCCCGCTGTTGCGCCTGCGCCTCCACCAAGTCGCAACAGGCTACTACCTGTATATCGTCGATCCCGGCCTGTGCTAACTCCTCCAAGCCGCGCACATGCGCCCCGGCCATGCCCCCACAGCCCACGAGGGCCAACTGCAACTGCTCCATTATGCGTTTCTCCTAAGTTGGAATAATCGGCAACACCACGTGCGACGCTTGTGTCGCATTATGGTGAATTCTGTTGTCTGCTCCCTGTCGTCGTCGTTCCTGGCCGATGGGGTCACCGGTGTTGGGATTGACGTCAAAGCGGGGGAAGTTCGAGCTGGAAATGTCGAGGCGGATCTGATGCCCGGAGGCAAACACATTGCTCGTCGGATAGAGGGTAATCGTCAGCTCGGCGACCTCGCCCGGCGTTAGCAGTTCGCCCTTTTCGCGCCCGTTGCGGTAGCGCAAGCGCGCGATGCTGTCGGTCAGGTTGAGGGCGTAACCATGCGGATACCAGCGGCTCGGTGGATACCAGTCGATCAGCTTGGCGGTAAAGTCTGTATCCGGTGCAGACGACGAGACCCACAATTTCACCTCAATCGGCCCGGTCACCTCCACGTCCTCGGCCAGCGGCTCCGTGGCAAAGACCAACACATCCGGCCGCGAGCCCAGCGGTAGATAGGGCGGCTCACAGCCGTAAAACTCCGGTCCCTCCGCCTGATTGAACCCGCCCGGCTCCATCAATTGCTCCGTCCGCGCCCGCCACGGCGCATTGGCGGAAGTGCCCACGCCCGGCGGCAGCGGGCCGATCTCGGAAAGCGAGGAGACATTGCCGCCAATGGAGGGCACTGGATTGGCTGGATCGAAGCGATAGACTGTATCGCCATCTTCTGCGGCTGGCTTTTCCGGCGACAAGGTGCCGTCGCCGTGCAGATAGTACTTGGTATAGTTCGTCCGGGCTAGTGGCCACTCGGCTTCGTCGCGCCAATGTCCGCCGTGGAAAAGTCGGCCACTGCTGGTGCGATAGCCCCCACCGCCACCCATGGCAAAGATCCGCACTGGCGGTGCGTTCGCCTCGCCATTATCAACGCCCTTGAGCGCCCAGTCGAAGTAGCGCAGATGCAGGTCGCGGAAATCGTCTAGCGCCGAGTCTTCGCCGAATTCTACGTCGCCGGCAAAGTTCTGCTCCGGAGTTTGCGTCCCGTGCGTCCACGGCCCCATGAGCATCCGCACCGGTCCTTGCTTGCGCGCCGCCAATCCTCCGTAGTTTTTGCACGTCGAGCGCGTGTACGAATCGTACCAGCCCCCGATGATCAGAATTGGTACATCTGGGAAGTCGTCCCAAAAGAGCGCCGGTGCGTAACTGGGATGCTGCCAGTACTCGTCGTAGTCGGCCTTGGTCAGCAAGTCCAGCGCCCACTGCTGGTAGGGCGGCACCAATTTGAGTTGGGTCTGTCCCTTGCGGAGCGGCATCCGCGCGAGCCAGTCGGCGAAGGCTGGTGCGCCTATGTTTAGAGCTGCGTCAACTGCTGGATCGGCTTTTAGCGCACGTTGCGTGTTGGCTGCTGAATGCCAAAATGCCCACGCCAAAAATCGCAACTCCAGCGCGCCTCCGTGCCGCACGGAAGACTCGTGCGCGTCGGCTCCGCTCATGTTGACCACCATAGCCTTGAGGTTGGTCGGCCCCAACGCCGCCATGGCCGTCTGCGTCCAGCCCGACCACGAAGTCCCCCACGACCCCACCTTGCCGTTGCTCCACGGCTGCTGGTCGATCCACTGCAAGGTGTCGTATCCGTCCTCGGCCTCGGGTAAGAGAAAGTTCACATCCCCTTCGGACTGGAACGTCCCCCGGCAGTCCTGATACACCGCCACGTATCCGCGCTGGGCGAAAAATCGACCGTAGTTCCCGTTGCGCTCCACGTCGCTTTTGTCGTAGGGCGTGCGGTGAAAGACTGAGGGGAATTTGCCGGGCACCGGCTGGCCATCGCGGGCAGGAAAATACAGGTCGGTCGCCAGCCGCACTCCATCGCGCATCTCCACCATTACATCGCGTTCTATCACTAGATCATAGAGGCCATCGGCCATAGCGTTGTTCCTTGTTTTACTTTGGGGTACCAGTCGCAAAAGGTCGCCAGATCCTTTTGTGATCCCCGGACAATTTGGGTATCATAGTAGCCCGAAAAAAATGAAGCGCAACTAACGTCGGCTGTCTTAGTGCTCTGCGCAACTGCCACGGAGAGCACTTCGCCGAGGAAGCATGTCTCAGAGCATAGGGGATTGAGAACCAAGTGAAAAAAACCGTTGACGAACTGCAGCATCAAATCCAACTCATGTTGGCCATCTTTGACAGCATCAGCGACGGCGTGATCGTCGCCGATGAGAAGGGCAACCTCACTTTTAATCAGAGTGCGGAACGCATTGTCGGAGGGAAGGTGGATACGGTCCTCGAACAACGGACAGAGGAGTACAGCATTTTCTATCCCGATAAAGTCACGCCCATTCCAACTGAGGAACTACCGCTCGTGCGCGCCCTGCGCGGGGAGGCGACCGATGAGATGGAGATGTTCATCCGCACGACGGCCAAGCCGGAGGGGGTCTATATCAACGCCAATGGCAGGCCCATTGCGTCGCCCGGTACCACGGCTCACGGCGGGGTCATCGTTTTTCGCGATGTAACGGAGAGGGTGCGGGCCGAAGAAGCCTTGGCCCAGGCCTTTGCACAAGGCCGTCTGGAGGTCATGGATACCATCCTGCACAACATCGGCAATGCCATTACCAGCGTGGCCATCGGCATTGGAACCCTGAAAGAAGAGTTGGCGAACGATCCACTGATCAAACGCTTAACGGCTTTATCAGAGGCCGTCGAGGCCCATGCGGAAGATTGGGGCGACTACGTCCAGCACGACCCGCAAGGCCAACAGGTGCGACCGTTTCTGCTGGCTCTCGCCGCCGATTTCGTCGAGCAGAATCGGGAATTGATCCGCACGGTTGAACGCGTCAACAGTCAAACGAGCCACATCGTGGACATTGTCCGTGCGCAACGGGGCTTTGACAGCAAAGCCATGACCAGCAAAGACGTCAACCTGCGTCAGGCCATCTTGGGTGCTCTGAAAATCGTGCAAGACTCGTTTGCCAGCAGGAGTATTCAGACGCATTGGGACTGGGGCAATGCACCGGAAGAGGTTCGCATTCAGGAAACCCAGTTTAATCAGATGCTGGTCAATCTGCTCAAGAATGCGATGGAAGCTATCGATGAGTTGAAGAAATCAGGCGGGTTCAAGGGACAGCCGCGCATCGAGATCAGAGCCTGTATCCAGCAAGAGTTTCTCGTCCTTGAGGTACAGGACAACGGCATTGGCATTGAGCAGAAAAACCTCAAAGCGATCTTTGGGGCGGGTTATACGACGAAGCAAGAGGGGAGCGGGCTGGGTCTTCATTCGGCGGCCAATTTTGTCACGAACTCCGGGGGAAAAATTCAACCCTTGAGCGACGGCTATGGCACCGGCACCACCATGCGCGTCTCGCTGCGGCTCAATTCCACCGATCGCGGTGGGGATGCCACGTTGGAACCCTCTGTCTGACGTCGTCTGTGCGTTCTATTGCTGCGGACCTCCAACCATCCATTTCGAACTTTTCCCTCGCGATCGAGCAACTATAAAGGCGGCTTTATGAAATCAAACGACTCTTGGAACTACCGCGTGCTGATCGTTGATGACCAAGAGGAAATTCACAACGACTTTGAAGAGATGCTGGCCTTCAGCTTGACCTAGAGGGCAACGGATGAGTTGGCGGCAGCGTTTGTCGCGCAGAGCGATAAGCCCGTTCTGCCGCAGTTTGAACTCTCCCATGCGACAAGCGGGGAGGAAGCCTGCGCAATGGTCAAAGCAGCCCAAGAATCGAACCGTCCCTTTGCACTGGCCTACATTGACGTCAGAATGCCCCCGGGTACTGATGGCATTGAAACCGTGCGCCAGATTCGGCAATTCGAGCAGGATATCGAAATCGTCATCATGACCGCGTACTCGGATAAGACGCTGCCCGAGATCGTCAACGACATGGAATTGCTGCACAAATTGCTCTACATCCGCAAGCCGTTTTCGCGCGAGGAGATTCAGCAGATCACGCTTTCGCTTACTGGGAAGTGGAACATCGAACAGGAGTTGGCAAAGCACCAGCGGGAACTTGAAGATAGCAATCGGCAACTGGAATCCAGCAATCAAAGACTGCAAGCAGTGCTCGACGCGACGGGAGATGCCATCGGCATGTTCGATGCCGATGGACGCCTGCAGGTGGCGAATCAGGGGTATGAGAAGCTGCTTGACGCCACGGAAAGCGAATTGAAGCAAATGTCGCCAAGTGATCTCATGGCACGCATTGGGGAGCGCCTCCGGCCGCCCGGTCTGCCTGAATCGGGACGCGGGCTGTTTTCGGACCGCACGGGCGACTTGGAGGAAGAAGTCATCGCAGCCGACGATTCAAATCCCCGGCTTTTTTATCGCTCGACAGCGCCCGTACACAACATGGGCCATATCGTCATGTACCGAGACGTGTCCAAAGAGGTTGAGAGCGAGCAGATGAAAGCCGAAATCTTGCGCTTGCGCGCCGAACTTGGCGGCGGATGATGTTCTCCGCTTTCAGTTCTTCCAATAGATCGCAGAAGGGTCCGTGGAAGTGGTCGTAGTCCGTCCACCAATCGTACTGACCGGGACGGTCTGGTTCGTGTACCAATAGGATATCGATGTAGTCGCGTTTGAGTAACCGCAGGCTTTCATCGACCGACTGCCGCAAGAGATCTTTATCTTGCGGATTGAACGGCTGCGGCCGACCGCCGAGTTTTGTCGCGAGGAAGTACGGCTGCGTCACACCTTCGAGCGCGATGCCCAACACTTCTTCGCTGTCGCGGTAGTTAGGTGCTGTATCCACGTAATCCACGCCAAGTTCAAGGGCGCGGTGGACGGCGCGGCATGCCTCATCCCGTCTACGGGCACCCGCGCTGGAGACGTATAGTCCCCCCATGCCCAGCACGCTGACTTCAAGGCCCGTGCGGCCAAGCGTTCGCTTTTCCATCTTGGTTTCTTTCCCCTAACCCCACCTTGTTTCACTCTGCGGGCACCAGCCGCAAAATCCGCCCTGGGTCTTCCACCGCGAGATAGATCGCGCCGTCCGGCCCGGTCTGCACGTCGCGCATCCGCGACTCACCTTGGTACACGATCTCATCACGCACTACTTCTGTGCCCGCCAGTCGCAGCCGGTGTAGGCGGTTGAAGCGCAGCGAGGTTACCAACAGGTCGTTTTGCCAGTTGCCGAAGCGCTCGCCGGTGTAAAAGTCAATGCCGCAGACTGCTATCGACGGCACCCAATAGGTCTGCGGCTGCTCCATGCCCTCGGCGTGGGTTTGGTCAGTAATGGGCGTGCCGTCGTAGTTGATGCCGTAGGTGATGGCTGGCCAGCCGTAGTTTAGCCCTCGGCGCACGTGGTTGAGTTCGTCGCCGCCTTTGGGGCCGTGCTCGGCTATCCACAGTTGGTCGGTCTCTGGGTGCAGGGCCATTCCCTGCGGGTTGCGGTGGCCGTAAGACCAGACCGACGCAATGGCTCCGTTGCTCCCGACAAAAGGGTTATCGGACGGGACGCCACCGTTGTCGTGCAAGCGGTGGATTTTGCCGTGGGGCCACTTCACGTTCTGGGCGAGGGGACGCTGGCCGCGGTCGCCGATTGCAAAGTACAAGTAGCCCTCGCGGTCGAAGACGATACGCGAGCCGTAGTGGTGGGAGTGCCGAGTGTAGAATTGATCCGGGACGCGATAAACCACTTCCACATCGACCAGCTCTTCGTCTTGCAGCCGTCCGCGGCTGATGGCCGTATAGCTCAGCATACCGCCTAGCGGCCCAGGCAGTGGATCCGAGTAACTGAGGTAAATCCAGCCGGTCTCCGCGTATTGGGGGTGCAAGGCCACGTCCATTAGCCCGCCCTGTCCCCTGACGCGCACCTTGGGCACGCCGTCGATGGGTGGCGAGACCGCGCCATCGGTGCCGACGATGCGCAGCCGTCCCTCGCGCTCGGTGACCAACAAGCGTCCATCGGGCAGAAAAGCAAGGCCCCATGGCACGCCCAAGCCGGTGGCGAAGGTCTCGACGCGAAAGGTGTGTTCCTCGGATTGGACGATCTGTTGGGCCGCGCCGTCTCCTGCAATGGCGAGGATGCAAACTAGATAGATGCTGTATCGCATGTATTTTTCAAACCTTTGGTCAGATAGCTATCCCATAAATGCTAGCGCTCGTATTCGCTCAGTGGGGATTAATGGGATTGTGCGCGCTCGGCCTCCCGCATCAGGCGTACCAACGCGTCGATTTGGGCTGCGTCCATTACCGCGCCAAACCCGGGCATGCCGTCCTCGGGAATCCCCACGGCAATGCTCGCGAATATGGCTGAGTCGCTTGCGCCGTAATCCCAGCGGCCGTCAATCAGGCTGCTGGCCATACCTCCATCCATGGCGGGACCGTGGCAGTCGGCACAGTAGTAGGCGTAGTGAGCCGTTGCCGTTGCCGTTGCCGTGGTTGGCGATTCTGCTGGCGGAGGCTGCCAGCCCCAACTGCCGCAGCAAACCATGCTCAGGGACAGGCTACAAAAGAATGCGCGCCGCCATGCGCTAGCGGTCATGCGGGACGTTACAGCACTTGCACCACCTCGCGCACCCCCTGAACCAGCGCGTCGATGTGGTGAGTCTCGGTCGCCAGTGATATGTTGCCGCCCGTCCGCGTGTATAGCCCCTTGTTGAGCAGAGCGAAGAACAACCAGCGGTGCATCTGCGCGTCGTCCTGCGCTGCTTCGCGGAAGTTGCGCGGCGGCTGTTCGAGGAAATACAGCCGGAATATGGACCCGGCCACGACCACCTGCACGGCGACACCAGCCTCGCCAAACGCAGTCTCCAACCCTTCAGCCGCCCGCCGCGCCAGCCCTTCCATTTGCTCGTACGCCTCGGGAGTCAGCGCTTGGAGCGTCTGCAGGCCGGCGACTAGGGCGATGGGATTGGCGTTGAAGGTCCCGGACTGTTGGATCTGCGGCCCGTCGGCTGGATCGTATAGGTCCATGGCGTCAGCGCGGCCGCCGAAGGCCGCACCGGGCGTCCCGCCGGCGATTACCTTGCCCAAACAGATCAGATCGGGCCGCACTTGGTAGGCCGTATGCGTCCCACCCGGACCGAAGCGGAAGCTGACGATTTCGTCGAAGATCAGTAGGGCTCCGGCACGGGTGGTTGCGTCGCGCAGATCCGATAAAAAACCGGGCTCTGGCAGCGCCAGCCCGGCGGCTGTGGAGAGCGGATCCACGATCACGGCGGCTAGGTCTTGGGCGTTGTCGCCGATGATCTCGGCGCAGGTCACCGCGTCGTTGAACGGCAACACGACCACGTCGTCGAGGGTGTGGGCCATCAGCCCGGCCGAAGAGGCCACGCCCTGCGGCTTGTTAGCTGGCCCCAACTCCGGTCCCAGCGGCGGCAAGTAACTCACCAGCGCGCTGTCGTCTATGCCGTGATAGGCTCCCTCGAATTTGGCGACCTTGGTGCGCCCAGTATGCGCCCGCGCCACGCGCAAGGCGTTGAGTACGGCCTCGGTGCCCGAGGAGCAAAAGCGCACTTTCTCCAGTGCAGGCATGCGCGCGCGGAGTGCTTCGGCCATCTCCACTTCGAGGGCGAGGGGCCGCGAAAACCCAGTGCCGCGGGCGATTTGTTCCTGCAGGGCTGCGACGATGGCGGGATGGGCGTGGCCCAAGGGCAGGGCCGTGTTGTTGTTGACGAAGTCGGTCAGGCGGTGGCCGTCGATGTCGTAGAGATAGGCCCCCTCGCCGCGGTCGGCGTATAGGGGAAAAGGGTCAATGTGGACGCCAGTGCGGGTGTTGCCGCCCGGTAGCGATTGCTTGGCTCGCGCAAACATCGCTTGCGAGCGGGGATTGCGCGCTGCGTACGCCGCGATTTCCTCGTCGAGCAAAGCCTTGATTTCTCGTGCCATGATTCATCCTTGTCTGAAGGGCTGCGAATTTCGCTGGGCAAAGGGAGGGGTGCTAAAGGGAAAGTGGTGGTCGGGGTGGTCGGATTCGAACCGACGACATCCTGCTCCCAAAGCAGGTGCGCTGACCGGACTGCGCCACACCCCGACGCATTGCAAAAAATAGAGATAGCTATAGACGATGGCAACAACGGCTCAGGGGCGGTGGGCGTTGATGGCGTCGCGCAGGGTTAGAGTCGCCTGCCGGGCCGCAGCCGCGAAATCGCTGCTTTGGGAGGCGTAGAGGATGCCGCGCGAGGAGTTGATGAGGATGCCCGCGCCGCGAGCGTCGCAGCCGTTTTTGACCGCCAACTCTACAGAGCCGCCTTGTGCGCCGACTCCGGGTATCAGCAAGGGTATGTCCGGCGCTAGGGAGCGGAAGTGAGCCAAGTGCTCGGGTTGAGTCGCGCCGACGACTAGGCCGATGTTGTTGGCGGCGTTCCACTCGTGGGCCTTGGCAATGACGCGCTCGTACAGGGGCTGGTCGCCTAGATGGTTCTTCTGAAAATCGTCGGCACCGGGGTTGGACGTCAGGCAGACGAGAAAGGTGGTGCGGTCTTGGTACGCGGTGAAGGGCGCGACGCAGTCGTGGCCCAAATAGGGAGTCACTGTCAGCGCGTCGCAGCCGAGGACCTCGTAGAAGGCGCGGGCGTATTGCTCGGCGGTGTTACCCATGTCGCCGACCTTGGCGTCGATGAGTACCGGGATGTCTGGGGGAATGTGGTCAAGGGTGCGTTTGAGCGTGGCAAAGCCGTCCGCGCCGAGGGCGTTGTAGAAAGCGAAGTTGGGTTTGTAGCAGCAGACGAGGTCGCAAGTGGCGTCGATGATTTGTTGGTTGAAGTAGAGGATGGGATCGGCTTTGGCGCGGACGCAGGCGGGCAGTTGAGCGGGATCGGTGTCTAGCCCGACGCAGACCAGCGAGTTATTCCCGCGGATCGCTTGATTCCATTTCTCCGTAAAGCTCAAACTCATATTCCATTCCTTCTAATATGAAAGTGTCAGTATAGGTAGAATCGAAATAGATAGAATCGAAGGCCGCTGGTTCGGGACCGAGGAGGAAGGTCACCCGACCTTGGCGCAAGAAGTCGCCGGCCTCGTCGGCTTGCAGCACTTGCACGGCATCGAAGTTGTCGAGGATGGCGTCGCCTGAGTAGCGACCGGTCGTGCCCGTGGCCCTGACGACGAAAGGGTTGGCCTCCTCGCCGCCGAGCCGTTCGCTTGTGTAGGCGCGATCGATGTCGTCGTCATAGCCTGCGACTCCGTAGTCCGTGGTGAGGCTGCGGTCCACAGTAGCCGCGCCGTGAATCACGTGTCCCTCTGCGCTGAGCACTCGCGGCGCTATGCTCGGTTGTAGCCCGAGGCCGCGGACGTCGATGAGCAGACCGGTGTAGGGTGCTTCAGGCACGAAAAATACGAGTTCATCTGCTGCGAGTGAATCGGCGGTGGCTGGTGCTGCGAGTGAATCGGCGGTGGCTGGTGCTGCGAGTGAATCGGCGGTGGCTGGT